>JADYYZ010000291.1 GCA_020853405.1 Acetobacteraceae bacterium | reverse complement strand
TACAATTTCGGCCGCAGACTGAAGACCCTGAAGGGTCTCACCCCATACGAGTTCATCTGCAAGCGATGGACAGTCGAGCGAGAACGATTCACCCTCAACCCGCTCCATCAAATGCCGGGACTAAACACCTAGATTCGCACTGTTCCACGGGTTCTTCTGGGGAATGTCGGCCTGTAAGCGTTCGTCACCTCTTTCCAACTTTGGCCCATTCAGGCCGCGCAATACTCGTTGACGGCGTCGCGCGCCGGTCGCAGGCTGGCGGCGCCTCGAGCGAATCGGCCCGGCGGACCCTGGAGTCGGCCAGAAACAGCCTTCATGGTGAGCTTGTCGACCCATGAAGGCGTCGCACCGGCGGCGGTACAGGGATCTCCATGGTTCGCACCTCGACAAGCTCGGGGTGAAGGGCTTGCGGCGAAAGAGACCGGGAGCAGGCCTTGCGGGCCGCCATCTGAATCTCAGCCGAAGGAGCGCGCGATGATCGTCGCCATCGTCAATTTCCAGCTGCCGTCCGATGTCACCGCCGAGCAGGCGCGCAAGCTCTATGCCGACTCGGCGCCGAAATACCGGGCAATGAAAGGGCTGGTGCGCAAATATTATCTGTGGGACGCCGACGCGCATATTGGTGGCGGCGTCTATCTCTGGGAGTCGCGGGCCGCCGCCGAGGCGGTCTACACCACCGAGTGGAAGGCCTACATCAAGGGCCGCTACGGCGTCGAGCCGGCCATCACCTGGTTCGACTCGCCGGTGATCGTCGACAACGAGATCGGCGCCACCAGGGTGGCGGCGTAGTGCGCCCGCGCCGCGGCTCTTGCCGTCGGCCTCCCCGGCCGTTACCGGACCGCACCCTGGAGAACGCGCCGTCCTTCAACGCGCCCGGTGCCGCATCCTGAAGAGGCGGCGCGGCTTCGGTCTCGAAGGAAGGGAGCGGGGCCTGCCGGCAATGAGCGTCGCGCGCCTCGAACGGCGCGTGTCGCGCCGAAAGGGCGACAACGACACCGCTCGGCGAATGTGACTTCAGGCAGATGCACGGCGTCGGCCGCGGGCCACTTCGTGGCCTCGCCACGAGTCGGGAACGCGTGGCGCCGGCATCACTGCCCCAGCACCACGCCCTCGCGCCGCCGGTCGGCGCCGCCGCGCAGCCCGGTGGGCGTGACCTCGATCGCCTGCACGCCGCTTTCAAGCGCGCGTACCTGCACGCGCTGGCCGCGCGCCTCCAGCGCCCGCGCCAGGCCGGCCGCCTCGGTCCCCTGCTCCAGCTCGGCGACGGTGCCGACCGTCAGCACGTTCGGCAGGTCGATCGCCGCCTGGGCGGAGAGGTTCCACGCAAGCATGCCGACCAGCGTCTTCGCGACATAGCCGATGATGCGGGCACCGCCCGGCGAGCCGACCACGGCGTGGAGCGTGCCATCGGCGCGGAGCACGATGCTCGGCGCCATCGAGCTGCGCGGCCGCTTGCCCGCCTCGACCCGGTTGGCAACCTGCCTGCCTTCCTGTTCAGGGGCGAAGGCGAAGTCGGTGAGCTGGTTGTTCAGGATGAACCCCGCCGCCATGATCCGGGCGCCGAATGCATCCTCGACGGTCGTGGTCATGGCAACCGCGTTGCCGAAGCGATCGACGATGGAAAGGTGGCTGGTGCCCGCCTCCTCGGCGAAGGACTCGGCCGGCTCGTATGCGGCCCGCCGCCAGGGCGGGTTGCCGGCACGCGGCGTGTTGGCGCGGTCGGGGTCGATCAGCTGGGCGCGCGCGGTCAGATAGGCGCGATCGAGCAGCCCTGCGGCCGGCACGGCGACGAAATCCGGATCGCCCAGATAGGCGGCGCGGTCGGCGAAGGCGAGCTTGCCGGCCTCGATGCCGATATGCGCGATGTCGGCAAAGGGCTGCCTGGCGGGCAGCGCGAAATGGTCCATCAGGCCGAGAATCTGCGCCACCGCGATGCCGCCCGAACTCGGCGGCCCCATGCCGCAGACGCGAAAGAGGCGGAACGCGCCGCACACCACCGGCCGCTCCACCGCGCGGTAGCGGGCAAGGTCGGCCCGGGTCATGCGGCCGGGGTTCCAGTCGGCTCCCGCCACCGCGGCGACGATGCTTTCCGCGATCTCGCCGCGATAGAACGGCTCGGTGCCCTGGGCTGCGATCAGGCGCAGGCTGTGCGCGTAATCCTGGTTCAGCAGCACATGGCCGGCGGGGAGAGGCGCGCCATCGGCCAGGAAGAAATAGCCGCGCGCCGCAGGATCGCGCTTCAGCCGCTCGCCCTCGTTGGCGATCGCGCGGGCAAGCCGGGGCGAGACGGCGAAGCCCTGCTCGGCAAGCCGGATCGCGGGCTGGAACAGGCTGGCCCAGGGCAGGCGGCCGAATGTGGCGTGCGCGTCCGACAGCATCGCCAGCGCCCCGGGCACGCCGACCGCCCTGCCGCCGACCACGGCGTCGTAGAACGCCATCGGCTTGCCCTCGGCGGTCAGGAACAGGTCGGGCGTTGCTGCCGCCGGCGCGGTCTCGCGCCCGTCGAAACTGCGCAGGCCCCCCTCGGCGCTGCGATGCACCAGGAAGGCGCCGCCGCCGATGCCGCTCGACTGCGGCTCGACCAGGCCCAGCACCAGCTGCACCGCGACCGCGGCGTCGAGCGCGCTGCCGCCCGCGCGCAGCATCTCCATCCCTGCCTCGGCGGCAAGCGGGTGTGCGGCGGCGACCATCTGGCGCTGCGCGGCGGCAGGCCACCAGGACAGAAGAACTATAGCAAACGCAACCAGATGTCGTGCGATGTTCATGTAGAGAACGAGGAGCCGCAGCCGCACCCCGAGGTCGCGTTCGGGTTCTTCACCTTGAACGCGCTGCCGCCCAGCGTCTCCTCGAAATCGACGACGCTGCCGGCCAGCAGTTCGAGGCTGGCCGGGTCGATCACGAGGCCGGCGTCGCCGGTGCCGAACCGCCGGTCGTCCGCCTCGTGCCGGTCGTCGAGGTCGAACGCATAGGAGAAACCCGAACAGCCGCCCGCGTTCACCGCCAGCCGCACGAAACGGCCAGACGGCTGGCCGGCCAGGATCTCGCGGATGCGGGCGATCGCGCCTTCGGTGAGGGTGACGCCGGGCAGGGCAGCGGTTTCGCTCATCGGGAAGCTCATCGGGCAGCTCTCCGGCCGGTGCGGGGCCTTGGCGGGCCTGGGATGCTCGGATATGGGGCGGCATCTGCCTTATCGCAAAGCGGGCGAGACAAAGCGACCGTCACCGTGAACATCTTTCGCGCCTTCCTCGGTTCCATCCAGTCGATCCTGGCCGAGCGCCACCCGGCGGCGCTGCCCGAGCTGCTTGCCCGCATCAGCGTCGAGCCGCCGCGCGAGGCAGCGCACGGCGATGCCGCGACCAACGCTGCCCTGCTGCTGGCAAAGCCGCTCGGCCTGAAACCGCACGAGATCGCCCGCTTCCTTGCCGAGGCGCTGCTCCACCACCCCTGGGTCGAGGCGGCGAGCCCGGCCGGGCCGGGCTTCGTCAACGTCACCTTCAAGCCCACCCTGCTGCGTGCCCAGCTCGGCGCCATCCTGCGTGCCGGCACCGCCTATGGCGATTCGTCGCTGCTGGCCGGCCAGCGGATCAATGTCGAGTATGTCTCGGCCAACCCGACCGGGCCGATGCATATCGGCCATTGCCGGGGCGCCGTGGTGGGCGACGCGGTGGCCTCGCTGCTGGCCAAGGCAGGGGCCGAGGTCACGCGCGAATACTACATCAACGACGCCGGCGCCCAGGTCGAGGCGCTGGCCTGGGCGGCCTGGTGGCGCTACCTGCAGGCGCTCGGGCTGGACGCGCAGGCGGCCGCGCTCGAGCAGGCGATCACGCTGCAATATCGCGGCGACTACATGGCCGAGGCGGCCGAGCAGCTGCGCGCCCGGTTCGGCTTCCGCCTCGCGCTGCGCTCGCTGGTGCTCGACACGGCCGAACCGGTCGAGCCTGACCCGACCGGCGATCGCATCCAGGTCGGCCAGCACATGATCGAAGGGGCGGCGGCGCTGCGCCACTGGCTTTCCCTGCACGCAAGCCTCGGCGACCTTGCCGCGGCCCAGGCGAGCGACTGGTTCGCCGAACTGCGCACCGCGACGGTCGAGATCATGATGGAAATGATCCGGGCCGATCTCGCAAGGCTCGGCATCCGCCACGACGTGTTCGCCTCGGAAGCCGCGCTGGTCGGGCAAGGCGCTGTGGTGAAAGCTCTTTCGGCCCTGACCGAGGCGGGCCACATTTACGAGGGCACGCTCGATCCGCCGAAGGGCAAGGTGGTCGAGGATTTCGAGCCGCGGGTGCAGAAACTGTTCCGCGCCACCGGGTTCGGCGACGACACCGACCGGCCGCTGCAGAAGTCCGACGGCAGCTACACCTATTTCGCCAACGACATCGCCTATCACGCCGACAAGTTCGCCCGCGGCTTCGCTACCCAGATCGACGTCTGGGGTGCGGACCATGGCGGCTACGTGAAGCGCATGCAGGCGGCGGTGAGCGCGGTCACCGGCGGTGGCGCTGCTCTTGAAATCCTGCTGTGCCAGATCGTTCGCCTGCTGAAGTCGGGCGAGCCGTACCGCATGAGCAAGCGTGCCGGCACGTTCGTGACGCTCGCCGACCTGATCGAGGAGGTCGGCCGCGACGTGGTGCGGTTCATGATGCTGACCCGCAAGTCCGACGCGCAGATGGAGTTCGACATCGACAAGGTGCAGGAGCAGTCGAAGGACAACCCGGTCTTCTACGTGCAGTACGCGCACGCGCGCTGCCGCAGCGTGCTGCGCCATGGCGGAATCGCAGCACCTGGCTCGCTGCACGATGCCGACCTGTCGCCGCTTACGGATGATGCGGAAATGTCACTCATCCGCGCCCTTTGTGCGTGGCCGCGCATTGCCGAATCGGCGGCGCTGATGCGCGAGCCGCATCGCGTGCCGTATTACTTGGCCGATGTCGCGGCACTGTTCCACGCGCTGTGGGCCAAGGGACGCGACGAGGCGGCGCTGCGGTTCATCCAGGACGACGACGCGCACGGCACGCGCGCGCGGCTGGCCCTGGTGGCGGCGACCGCGGCGGTGATCGCGTCCGGTCTTGCCGTGCTGGGCGTGCGGCCGGTCGAGGAGATGCGCTGACGCGCCGCGCCTCTTTGCGCCGGCGCCCGGCGCGAGGAGGAGTCGGATGAACGAGCTCACGCCAGCCTATCGCGCGCCGATGGCAGCGCGCAGCAACGAACGGCGCACCAGGCGGGTGATGCTGATCGGGGCGGCGGCCGCGGTCGGCGTGTTCGCTGCCGTGCTGGGGCTGCGCGCGCTGGTGAGCGGCGCGCGCGCCCCGCACGAGGTGCCGCTGGTCGCCGCCGACGAGCGGCCGACGCGGGTGCGCCCGGATAACCCCGGCGGCATGACCGTGCCGAACCAGGACAAGCTGATCTTCGAGCGCGCCGCCGGCCGCGCGGTGGCGCCGCAGCAGGCCGCACTGGCGCCGCCGCCCGAGGTGCCGCAGGCGCTGCCGCGCCCGGTGCCGCCCCAGCCCGCCCAGCAGCTCGCCCAGCAGCCGGCCCAGCAGCAGGTGCCGACCCCAGCGCCCGCGGCACAGCCTGCCGCCGCCCGCCTGCCGCCGCCGGTGCCCGCTTCGCAGACTCCTGCTTCCCAGACTCCCGCAGCGCAGGCTGGCGCAGCGCAGGCTGGCGCAGCGCAGGCTGGCGCAACGCAAGCCCCGGCTTCGCCCGCCGCGGCGCCGGCTGCGGCGCCGGTGCCGGGAGGGCGGGTCGCAGTGCAGCTCGCCGCCGTCGGCTC
>JADYYZ010000290.1 GCA_020853405.1 Acetobacteraceae bacterium | reverse complement strand
TGAAGGTTGCCCACCGCAATTTCCGCGTGCTTGGCCTGCCGCAGGCCGAGACGATCGGCGATCGCTACGCGCATCAGGTCTCCGGCGGCCAGTTGCAACGCTTCATGATCGCCATGGGCATTCAGGAACGGCCGGGCCTGCTGATCTGCGACGAGCCGACCAGCGCGCTAGACGTCACCACCCAGGTCGGCGTTCTGAAAGCCCTGAAGGACGGCATCGCCGAGACCGGATCGGGCGTGCTTTTCGTCAGCCACGACATCGCCGTGGTTGCCCAGATCGCCGATCGCATCGCCGTACTGCGCCACGGCGACCTCGTGGAACTCGGCACGACCGAGCAGATCCTCAACGCGCCGCAGGCGGCCTATACCCACGAGCTGCTCGGCGCGTGCCGCCACCTGACGCGCGGGGCCACGATCGCCACGCCCGCGGCCAGGCCGACGCCGAAGGAGGAACCACTCCTGCGCGTCAGCGGTGTCAGCGCCGGTTTCGGCAGGACGGGCAGCGACGGCCAACCCAGGCTCATCGTGCTGCAGGACGTCGATGTTGCGGTCGGCCGCGGCGAGGTCGTGGCTGTCATCGGTGAATCCGGTTCCGGCAAGAGCACGCTCGCCGCCGTGATCTCGGGCCTGCATCCCGCCAGCTCCGGCACGGTCGCGCTCGGCGGCCACGCCCTCGAGCCCCTGATCCAGCATCGCACCATCGAGGAACGCCAGCGTGTTCAGATCGTGCTGCAATCGGCGGATACCGCGCTCAACCAACGCCACACGGTCGGGCAGATTCTCGGCCGCGTCCTGAAATTCTTCAAGAGAATGGACAGGCATGCGCGCGAAGCCCGGATCACCGAACTGCTGGAGATGGTGCATCTGCCGGCCCATTATGCCAGCCGCCAGCCGCGGCAACTGTCCGGCGGCGAGAAGCAGCGCGTCAACCTGGCCCGCGCGCTTGCCGCTGAGCCGGATGTGCTGATCTGTGACGAGATCACCTCGGCGCTCGACACCGTCATCGCCAAGACGATCATCGACCTGATCGAGACGCTGCGCGACAGGCTGAAGCTCGCGATCATCTTCATCAGCCACGACCTCGCCACCGTGGCCTCGCTCGCCGACCGCATCATCGTGCTCAACAAAGGGCGCGTCGTTGAGCATGGCGATGCCGGCCCGCTGCTCGCAGAACCAACCGCCCCCTATACGCGCCTGCTGATCGCCTCGGTGCCGGAACTGCGCATCGGCTGGCTCGAGGAGACCATCGCATCCGGCGCACATTCCGGCGCGCCGTTTACCGGAGAATGACTCCCATGCGCACCGCTTTGAGCGGCTTCGATGGCCGGAATTTTGATGTCGTCGTCGTGGGCGGCGGTGCGGCCGGCGCCAGCGCCAGCCAGCATATCGCAGCGGCCGGGTACGACACGTTGCTGGTCGACAAGGGCGATTTCGCCAGTGGCACCAGCAGCCGTTCGAGCCGGCTGCTTTATTGCGGGCTCGCCCATCTCTCTCCCGATTACCCACTGTGGCGCTACGCCTTCCACCCGCGCGACCTGATGCGGCGGCTTTGGATGGCGCGGCTCGCCATGCAATGCCGCGCGCAACTCGTCCAGACCATGCCGGAACGGCTGACACCGCATACTTTCTTCTTCCCGGTGTTCAAGGGCGCCAAATATGCCGGCTGGAAGGTCGATCTCGCCTATCGCGTGCTCGGTCGGCTCGGGCCCTCGTCCGTGCCGCTCGACTACCGCCGCCTGTCACCGGCCGCAGCCGCAGAACAATTCGGACTCGTACGCCAGTTCGACCAGAGCCGGCTCGACAGCGTCGCCGTGTTTACCGAATACCAGTACAACTGGCCGGAACGCATCTGCCTCGATACCGTGTTCGACGCCGAACGCTGCGGCGCGACGGTCCGCAATTACACCAGGGTCACCGGCCTGGCACAGCGCCCCGATGGTGGTTGGGATATCCGGCTCGAGGACAGCGAGGCGCACGGCCAATCCGCCACGGTGCATGCGAAGATGCTGGTCAATACCGCCGGCCCCTGGGTCGACCGCGTCAACAGCCAGGCGAAGCCGCAGTCACGCAAGCGCGTCGTCGGCATCAAGGGCATCAACGTCATCATCAAGCTGCCGGACGATTGCATCGGCCAAGGCATGGAGACGATCAGCAGCATCGACCAGCCATTCTACTGCATGCCGTGGGGTCGCTATCACTTCCTCGGGCCGACAGAGACAGTGTTTGAGGACGACCCGGACGACGTCCGCGTGCTGCCGGAAGAGCTCGATTTCATATTGGGCGAGGGGAACCGCGTGTTCCCTGGCCTGAAACTGACCCGCGACCATGCGGTCTATTCCTGGGCCGGCGTCAGGCCACGCACCGCGAGCGCCGACAAGGATGGTGTCAAGGCGCTCACCATCCATGATATGGCAACCGAGGGCATGAAGAACGCACTCACGCTATCGGGTGCGCCGATCATGGTGCACCGCCAGGCCGGCCGCGAATTGCTGAAGCAGGTCGGCGCGCGCCTGAAACCGAGCGGCAATGCTCGGATACTCTCCTACAATGCCAAGCTGCCGCCCGAGAATACCAACTCGCCGCCACTCGACTACGCCTACTCGGACGTTCGCGTTGCTCATCTTCGCCATGCGGCCGAGAATGAGCACCCGCGAACGCTGATCGACCTGCTGTTCCGGCGCGTGTCGCTCGGCTGGACCGGGGAGATGGCGCAGAACAGTGCACGCGATGCAGCGGAGGCAGTCGCCGGCATTCTTGGCTGGGACGAGGCGCGGGTCGACGCCGAGGTCGCGTGCTACCGACGCTTCATCGCCGAGCATTTTTCGCCGAAGCCGCCGGCCGCCGGTGGGCAGGAACTGTTAACGGCCGACAAGGCCGATTGAACCTGCGCGCCCCGGCCAGGCTGGCGAACAGATGCTCGTGCAGGCATTCGTCCCGGAACCGGCCGTTCAAGCTCTCGACCAACCCGTTCTGCTGCGGCGTGGCGGAGGCGATGTGGTGCCACAGCGCGTCGGCTGACATAGCGAAGCGCCTTCGGCG
>JADYYZ010000289.1 GCA_020853405.1 Acetobacteraceae bacterium | reverse complement strand
TCGTGGTCGGCACGCAGCATCTGCTGGCCGTTCGCGATGTAGCGGACCTTCAGCGTGGTCAGCCGCCCGCCCTGCACCAGCAGCCACGGCTCGACCCCCGGCTGGCCGCCGATCAGGGCCGTGAGGTCACTGCCGGTCTGGTCGTCGCCGACGACGCTGACCAGGGCGGCGGCGGCACCCAGCGCGACCAGGTTGCGCACGACGTTGCCGGCACCGCCCGCCATGCTCTGTTCTCGGTCGATCACCAGAATCGGGATCGGCGCCTCGGGGCTGATCCGGTCGGCCTTGCCGTAGACGTAGCGATCGAGCATCGCATCGCCCACCACCAGCACGCTGGCGGCTTTCAGGCCGCGGATCGCGGCCGGCAGGTCACCGTCATCCGGCCCGGGCCGGCCAAGGCTGTTGGGGAGCTGGTCCATGCAACCGTGCGGCCTAGCCGAATGCGCCCCGGGCCGCAAGGCGGGCCGCCGCGGCGGGGGGCGGGAACGGGTGGCGGTCGGCCCCGGCCCGCCTTAGGCTTCGGATGGCACCGCTCACAGCAGGCCCCGCGCCGGCAGCTTGCCGGCCAGGGCTGCCCTGATCGACCGGGCCCGAGGCCGGGGCGCGGCACACCGGCATTCGCAGCATGGGAAGGAACAAGAAACATGTCACGTCGTGCATTTCTGATCGGCGGCACCGCATTCCTGATGGCGGGCACGACAGGGGGGCCGGCCCTCGGCCAGTCGCCTGCCGCCGCGGCACGGCCACGTGCCCGCCTGAACCTCTCGCTGGTCCCGGTCACCGCGGATTTCGACGAGCTGATGCGCACGACGCGCAACTTCCGCATCGCCGCACCCGCCAGCCCGACGCTGTGCCTCGTCGACAAGGGGACGCTGTACGGCAGCGTGCCGGAAGGTGCTCTTATCGCCGAGCAATGGGTGAACCGTACCTATCGCACCGGCCGCAGGCCCGCGACCTTCTTCGTCGGCCCGATGACGCGCGCGCGCCTGCTGCCGACGCTGGCCGAGAACCGTGCCGAGATCGCCGCCGGCAACCTGACCGTGACGCCGGAGCGGCTCGCGCTCGTGTTGTTCACCAACCCGGTGCTGCGCGGCGTGAACGAGGTGGTGGTCACGCGCGACACCGTGCCGGAGCTCGACAGCCCCGAGGCGCTTTCCGGGAGGGTGGTGGTGACCAAGCGGGTGAGCTCCTATCACGCCAGCCTGCTGGCGTTGAACGAGCGGCTTGGCGTCGCCGGTAAGCCGCCGATCACCATCCGGCTTGTGCCCGACGAGCTCGAGACCGAGGACCTGATGGAGATGGTCTCGGCCGATCTGATCCCGGCGGTGATCGCCGACGACTGGATGGCAAAATTCTGGGTGCCGATCTACGGCAAGCTGCGGCTGCACCCCAAGGCGGCGGTGCGTACCGGCACCGACATCGCCTGGGCGGTGCGCAAGACCGCGCCGCAGCTGGCGGAGGTGCTGAACAAGCTGATCGACCAGCGCAACCTGAACGGCGGCCGCCAGGTCGCCGCGGATGTCGCGGGGATCATGGCGAAGCTGAAGCGGCTGCACAGTGCGACCGCGCAGGCCGACACCCGCAGGTTCCGCGCCACCATCGACATGTTCCGGAAATATGCAGGCCAGTACGGCTTCGACCACCTGATGCTGGTGGCGCAGAGCTACCAGGAAAGCCGCCTGAACCAGAACGCCCGCAGCCACGTGGGAGCGATCGGCATGATGCAGCTGATGCCTGCCACGGGCCGCGAGATGCGCGTGGGCGACATCCAACAGACAGAGGCGAACGTGCACGCCGGCGCGAAATACATGCGCCAGATGCTGGACGTGTATTTCGCCGACGCCGAGTTCAACGAGCAGAATCGTAATCTGTTCGCGTTCGCCGCCTACAACGCAGGTCCGGGGCGGATGCGCCAGATGCGCGACCTTGCAAAGCAGCGCGGGCTTGATCCGAACGTGTGGTTCGAGAACGTGGAACTGGTGACCGCCGAACGGGTCGGGCAGGAGCCGGTGAAGTACGTGCGCAACATCTTCAAATACTACGCCGCCTACAAACTGGTGGAGGAGGCCGAGGCGGCATCGGATACCGCCCGCCAGGCCATCGCGCCGCGCGCCACGCAATAGCCGCCCCGGCGCGCGGCAACGGACAGGCCGCGCCGATCAGGCCTTCTCGACGTTCCAGTAGAACAGCGCGGGGCCGGGGATCAGCCCCTTCAGCGCGTTCCGATAGGCGATCACGCTGCGATACTGGCCGAGGGGAATCGACGTCACGTAGGCGACATGCACCCGTTCGAGCTCGGTGCGGATCGCCTGGCGCCTCGTGGCGTCGGTTTCCATCGCCCAGGCGCTGGTCAGTTCCGGCACGCGCGGGTTGCAGGGCCAGCCGAACCACGCATCGTCGCAGTGGCGCGTGAAGATGTTGAGCAGCGGGCTCGCGATGCCGGTAAGGGTCGCGTTGGTGACGAAGATGTTCCACCCGCCCTGCTGCGGCGGTGCCTTCGACGCGCGGCGCTGCACCAGCGCGCTCCAGTCCATCGCGATCAGGTCGACATTGACGCCGATCCGCTTCAGCGTATCGGCTGCCATCAGCGCGCCGGGGTGCAGGATCGCGTTGTCGGCCGGGTCCATCACCACCACGGGCTGGCCGCCATAGCCCGATTCCCGCAGCAGCGCCCGTGCCTTGGCAAGGTCCTGCGCCGGCCAGCCGAGCGCCTGGAACCGGTCATCGTCGTCGGCGCCGCAGCCGAAGACCGCCGCGCACGCGCGCGACGGCGTGTGCTGGCCGACCACCGCTGCCATGAAGTCGGACTGGTCCACCGCCATCTGCACGGCCTTGCGCGCCTCCGGCCGGTCGAAGGGCGGGTGCAGGTGGTTGATCACCATGAACAGCTGGTAGCCGAGCGGGTCGTTCGGCGCGACGGTGACCTCGCGGGCACGCTGCAGCAGCGGCACCAGGTCGTGCGACAATGTTTCGAGCAGGTCGAGCTCGCCGGTGATCAGGCCGTTCGCCGCCGTTGCCGCATCGGGGGTGTAGATCGATTCGACGCGGTCGACCTTCACCACCTTGCCGCCGGCCGCCTGGCTTGCGGGTTCGGCGCGCGGCACGTATCCCGCGAACCGCTCGTACACCACCTTGGCGCCGGGGATCCATTCGTCGCGCCGGAAGCGGAACGGGCCCGAGCCGATGACCTCGGTGATCGCGGTGTTCGCATCGGTGCGCGCCAGCCGTTCGGGCATCATGAACGGCACGTTGCTGTCGATCTTGCCGAGCGCATCCAGCACGAACCCCACGGCGCGCTTCAGCCGCAGCACGAAGGTGCGGTCGTCGCGCGCCTCGATGCCGTCGGTGAGCGCCATCAGTGCGCGGCCCAGGCCATCCTTCTGGCCCCAGCGCCGGATCGAGGCGACACAGTCGGCCGCGCGCACCGGCGCATCATCGTGCCAGCGCAGACCCGCGCGCAGCTGAAAGGTCCAGGTCCGCCCGTCGCCGCTGGTCTCGAAGCCGCCGACCATCTGCGGCTGCGGCCGGTTATTGGCATCGAGCGCGAACAGCGTGTCCCAGACCATGTAGGCGTGGTTGCGGGTGATGTAGGCGGTGGTCCAGATCGGATCGAGCGTGCGCAGATCGCCGATCGGCACGCTTCGGATCACGCGCCTCGGGTCCTGTGCCATCGCCGCCCGGCTGGCGGCCGGCAGCAGCGCCGGCGCGGCAAGCCCGGCCCTCAGCACGGTGCGGCGGAACACGGCCATGGCGAGCCTCCCGGTCGGGGGTGCGTGGCGCCAGACTACGCCCCGGCCCGCCGACGCGAAAGCGCTCTCAGCTTGCGGGCGGAAGGCCGGGCAGGATGCGGAGCTCGGGCCTGGCCGCGAACAGGTCGCCCCAGGCGCGGCGCGCGATCCGGTCCGCCTCGGCGATGATCGCCTGTTCGTCCATGGTGCAAACGCTGCCGTCCCGCATCACCCAGGCGCCATCGACCATCACGCTCTCGACATCGTGCGGCTGGCCCTGGTGCACGAAGGTCGAGACGGCGCGGATCATCGGCACCAGGTGCGGCCGGTCGGTGCGCACGACGATGAGATCGGCCTTGTTGCCGGGCACCAGCCAGCCGGCGTCGGTGATGCCCATCGCGGCATAGCCGTTGCGGCTCGCCCAGCGAAGCGCCTGTTCGGGTGTCGGGTTCCTGCCGTCCTCGCGGCGGACGCGCTCCATGAACAGGCCGGTGCGCGTCACCTCGATCATGTCCTCGGCCATGTTGTCCGAGCCCATGGCGATCGTGCAGCCGGCCTGCTCGAGCTCGGCGATGCGCGGGCTCAGGCCGCGCCGCGCCGCGATCGCCGAATTGAAGGCGACCGAGCAGCGCGCGTGCCCCAGCAGCTGTTCCTCGCGCTGCACCATGCAGCGGCAATGCGCGCAGACCAGGCGCGGACCCAGGAAGTCGAGGCTTGCCAGGTATTCACTCGGCAGCATGCCGCGATGCGCCTCGACCGCCGCCACCTCGCCCCAGATCTGGTTCAGGTGGATGGTCGAGATCGCGTCCAGCTGGTCCTGCATCGCCCGCACCCGCCCGAGGAGCTCGGGCGAGCACATGTCGGGCGCCCAGGCGGCAAGCCCGACCGTGATCCGGCCTCCTGCCGCGCCGTGCCATTTCGCGTGCAGGCGGGAAATGCGCTCGAGCCCGTCCTCGCCCAGTTTCCGGTCGAGCTCGAACGGGCCGGGATCGCCGATGCTGGTGTTCGCCCGGTCCCAGGTGCGCTCGGCCAGCAGCATGCGCAGGCCGCTGTCGGCCATCTGCGGCGCATAGCGGGCGATGTTCACGCCGTCTTCCAGCACCGCGGTGGTGCCGCTGCGGATCGCTTCCAGCACGCCCAGCTGGCACATCACCGTGTATTCCTCGGCCGACAGCCTTGGCAGCGGCAGCGGCGACAGGCCGCCGGTGAAGGGCGGGCGGTGCGGCGGCGAGAGGTCCTCGTACAGCCCCCGCGCCAGCGTCATGCCGAGATGGGTGTGGGTGTTGGCGAAGCCGGGAAACACCGCGCGATTGCGCCCGCAGATCCGCTCGGCGCCCGGAAACGCCCGCACCACCTCGTCGTTGGTGCCGATCGCGGCGATCCGCGCGCCGTCGATCGCGATCGAGGCGTCGTGGTGCACGCTGCCGGCATCGTCGCCGGTTACGATCGTCGCGTTGTGGATGACCAGCGTCATGCACGCCTCCCCCTGTCAGCGTCGGTCGGTGAAGCCTCGGGCCGCCGGGCGGATCAGATCACCGAAAGCGCCTGGGTCAGGTCGGCGACCAGGTCGGCGGGGTTCTCGATGCCGATCGAGACGCGGATGGTCGCCGGCGTGAGCCCGATCGATTCGCGCACCGCTTCCGGCACGCCGGAATGGGTGGTGCTGGCGGGGTGGCAGGCGAGGCTTTCCGTGCCGCCCAGGCTGACCGCGAGTTTCAACACCGAAAGCCGGTCGAGCACGGCGAAGGCTTCCGCCTCGCCGCCGGCGACATCGAACGAGAAGGTGCTGCCCGGCGCGCTGCATTGCGCCGCATAGACTTCGGCCGCCCGCCCGGCGGGCAGCGCCGCGAGGTCGTGGACGCGCACGACCTTCGCATGCCCGCGCAGGAAGTCGGCCACGGTCGCGGCGTTCGCGACCGCCGCCTTCATGCGCAAGGAGAGCGTTTCCAGCGACCTGCCCAGCATCCAGCAGCTGTGCGGGTCGAGCTGGGTGCCGATGGCGCCGCGCATCGCGCGCACCGGTTTCATCGCCGCGACCGAGCCCAGTGCCGCGCCCGCCACCAGGTCGGAATGGCCGCCCACGTACTTGGTCAGCGAATAGAGCGAGATATCGGCGCCGTGCTTCAGGGGGTGCTGGAACAGCGGTCCCAGCAGCGTGTTGTCGACCAGGATCGTCGGCCGCACGGGGGCAGCCACCGCATCGACCACGCGCCGCACCATGGCGATATCGACCAGCGTGTTCAGCGGATTGCTGGGGGTTTCCAGCATCACCACCGACAGCGGTCCCTTCGCCGCGGCCCGCCTCGCCGCTTCGCGCACCGCCGCCTCCGACAGCCCATCCGAGAATCCTTCGGCCTGGATGCCCCACGGCGTGAGCGTGCGGGTGACCAGCGTCTCGGTGCCGCCGTAAAGCGGCTGCGAATGCAGGATGCAGTCGCCGGGCCGGGCCAGCGCGAACAGGCTGGTGGCGATCGCCGACATGCCCGACGAGAACAGGCTTCCCGCCTCGGCCTCCTCGAACACGCCGAGGCGATCCTCGACGATCTCGCTGTTGGGGTGGTTGAACCGCGAATAGACGAGGCCCGCGACCTCGCCCGGCGGCACCGGCTTGCGGCCGGAGGCATAGTCGAAGAACTGCTTGCCGTGCTCGGCCGACTTGAAGACGAAGGTGCTGGTCAGGAACACCGGCGGCTTCACCGCGCCTTCCGACAGCGCCGGGTCGTAGCCATAGCCAAGCATCATGGTCTCGGGGCTCAGCCGGCGGTTGCCGACCGTGGTCTTGCGGTAGCGCGACACCGGCATGGTTCAGGCTCCCTTGTGCGCGGCCTCGCCGCCCTGGGCGCCGTAGAAGATCACCCAGCAGCCGAAATCGTCGGAGAATTCCTCGAACCGGTGCGCGATGCCGGCGGCGACGAACAGTGCATCGCCGGGTGCGAAGGCGAACCGCGCCTCGCCCCTTCTGAACCAGCCGCTGCCGGAGACCACGACATAGACCTCGTCCTGCGTGTGCGGCACCTGGGTATCGATGCCCTTCGGCGCGTACCAGCGGAGCTCCAGCGTGCCGTGGCGGAAGATTTCCGCGCTGAGCCGCCCCGGCGCGTTCGGCGCCGCCCTGGCCTCGGCCAGGGGGAACAGGGCGGGCGCGAGGGCTTGGGCATCCATGGCGGTCCTCCGTGACTTAAGGGGAGCCTACACGGAAACCTGCTCGTTCACCCCAAGAACGTGCCAGCCGCCGCCGTTGCGCAACAGGCGGGTGAGCGACTGGTTGCGGATCGAGAAATGCATGGCCGCCCGCATCGGGATGTCCATCGCGTGCGCGACCGCGGCCCGGATCGACCCGCCATGGGCGATCACCACCACATCCCCGCCATCGTGGCGGGCGGCCAGTGCTTCGAGCGCGGGGCCGACGCGGGCCTTCACCTGCGTGCTGCTTTCGCCGCCGTCGGGCACCTCGTCGGGATCGATGATCCAGAACGGGTGCGGCGGCCGCTTCAGGTGCTGCGCCAGCACATCGTGCGCGATGCCCTGCAATGCGCCGAAATCCTGCTCGATGAAGGCAGGTGCGAGCGAAAGCCCGACGGCGTCGTAGCCGGCCGCGAAGATCGCCTCGGCGGTGGCGCGGGTGCGCGACAGCGGCGTCACATACCAGGCCGCCGGCCGCGGCAGCACGCGCGCAAGCCCGGCCGAGATGCGTTCGCACACCGGTGCCACCGGCACGTCGGTGGCGCCGTAGCAGTTCACCAGAAACTCAGGCGCCACCGGCGCGTGCCGGATCAGGTGGATGGTTGTCATGTCACTACTCGCCCACGCTCAGCAGCAGGCCGCGCCGGCGCGCGACCCGGAAGATGCCGACGAAGATCACCATGGCCGCGGCCAGAAATATGCCGTTCAGCGCGAATGCCCAGGCCAGGTGGCCCGCCGGGAACGCGCCCCCGGCCAGCACCGCGCGCATGCCTTCGAATACCTGGGTGGTCGGCAGCGCCAGCGAGACCGGCTGCAGCCAGGCCGGCAGCACGCTTACCGGGTAGAACACGGCGGAAAGCGGCGCCAGCCCGAACAGCACGCTCCAGGCCAGCGATTCGGCGCCGGCGCCATGGCGCAGGATCATCGCGGTGACCATCAGCGCCACCGCCCAGCCGAACGCCATCAGGTTGAGCAGGAACGGCACCAGCGCGAGGCCGAGGCTGGTGATGTCGAACGCATAGAGTGCCGCCGCCAGCGCCGCCGCGGCGCCGACACCGACCGCGGCCCGCGCGATGCTCATCACCATCAGGCTTGCCACCAGCTCCCACGGCCGGATGGGGCTGACGAACAGGTTGCCGAGGTTGCGGCTCCAGAGCTCCTCCAGGAACGAGATGGTGAAGCCCATCTGGCTGCGCAGCGCCGTCTCCCACAGCAGCACCGCGCCGATCAGGCTGCCGGCGGCGATCGCGGTCGCCCCCTGGAAGCGGCCGGCATACTGGCTCACCAGCGCCCAGATCAGCATCTGCAGCACCGGCCAGTACATCAGTTCCAGCAGCCGCGGCCAGCTGCCGCGATAGAGGCAGAGATGGCGATAGACCATCGCCCAGATGCGCCGTGCCCAGGC
>JADYYZ010000288.1 GCA_020853405.1 Acetobacteraceae bacterium | reverse complement strand
TGGTCAGCAGCGCGTTCGTGCGCGCCGTGGCGTCCAGCAGCGCGCGGAACTCGAACGCATCGAAGAAGGCCTTGTCGGTGCGGAAATAGTTCGGGTTGCGGCTGCCGCTCGCGCGCACGCCGGGGGCGAACTCCTTCAGCACATAGGGGCCGGTGCCGTTGCCGGAAAGCACGTCGGGCTTGCCATCCACCAGCGGGCAGATCTGCAGCTGGAAGATCGATGTGTAGAAGGGGAAGTCGGCGTTGCCGTGCCGCAGGTGCACCAGGATGGCGTTCGGACCATCGGCGCGCAGCTCCTCGATATCGGCCAGCAGCGAGCGCGCACCGGACCGGTTGGTCTCGCCGCGGTGATAGTCGATCGAGGCCACCACGTCCTGTGGCGTCAGCGGCTTGCCATTGTGGAAGACGACGCCGCGGCGAATCTTGAAGCTCCAGGTTTTCGCGTCCGGCGAGGACTCCCAGCTTTCCGCCAGTTCCGGAACCAGCTCGCCGGCGGGGTTGATCTCGGTCAGGTTATTGCGCAGCGTGCCGCGCACCAGCGTCACCTTGAACGCCTCGCCGACACGGGACGGATCGAGATCATCGACCGTCGAGCCGTTGCCGAAGCCCACGCGCAACAGGCCGCCGCGCTTCGGCTCGGCTGCGCGCGCCGCACGGATCCCCGCACCTGCGAGCACGCCCGAGGCCGCCGTCCCGCTCAGCACGCCGCGACGGCTCAGGGTAGGGTCAGATCGCTTTTCCATCGTGGTGCTTCCCGCGATTGGGGTTGAGGGGGTCAGGCCTGCCAGGCCCGGTTCGGTGCATGATGGTAGGTCGTGACATAGGTGTCGAAGGCGGCGATCTCGGCCTCGGTCCTGGCCTGGTCCCAGCCCAGCACGCCCGCCATCGCCTGGGCCGCCGCCCGGATGGATTCGACGGGGATCGCCGTGTTCCAGCCAAGGCCCGTGCGCCGATACAGCACGTCGACAAGCGAGACCGCCTGTTCGCTGCGTGTGGCGTGGGCGATATCGGCAACCTTGATCTCGGGACGTGCATGCACCAGCGGCGGCGAATTCTGGTTCTCCGGAAAATGCCGGGCGCTGTAGTCGATCGGCTTCGCGGGCAGGGAGGGCGGGAATCTGCTGCGCACGGCCGCCACCACCTGGCGCGCGGAATCACGATGGAACATGATCGCAGCCCAGGTCACCGACAGCACGTTGGGCATGCCCTCGGCCCCGAGATCGTGCAGCACGCTGAACGGCATGCGCCTGCCTTTCGGCAGGGCAGGATCATAGGTGATCGGGCGCACGCCCGCCCAGGCGTGGCAGACGTCGGCCGGGGCGAGGCGAATACCCGGAAGCAGGTAGTTGATCTCATCCAGGATGTAGTCGATGTCCTGCTTCAGCGGCCGGACATCGTCGATATCGCCGTCATAGACGGTCTCGGTCGGGCCGACGAAATGCATCCCGCCCCAGGGAAAACAGGCGATGCCCTCCTTGTCGCGATTGATGCCAAGAAAACCCTGGTCGCGACATTCCTCGGGCAGCTGCACCAGGATGTGCACGCCCTTCACCGCCACGATCTTGCGCGATGGTCGTGATGCGCCGGTCGCGGTGCCGTTCACCCGGTCGATCCATGCCCCTGCCATGTTGAGCAGTACCGGGGCGGAAACGGTCGCCTCCGCCGCGGTTCCATCGAGCTCGTCGCGCAACGTCACCAGCCAGCGTTCGCCGCTGCGCCGAAGCGCGATCGCGGACGTATAGTTCCGGGCACAGGCACCCAGCCGTTCGGCATCCAGGATGCAGTCCATGCAGATCCGCTCGGGCCAGAAGAACTGGTAGTCATCGAACTGCACGATGCTGTCGAGCGTGTCCGGCTCACGCAGCCACTTCGCGAAGGGAAGCTTGGCGGCCGCTGCCGGCGCATGGCGTTCATAGGCCAGCGGCAGCCGACGGCGCCCCAGCAGATTGAGGATCGTCGCACCGATGCCCACCTGCCAGCCGGGAAAGGGCGAGTCCTTGAAGATGGGAAAGCAAAGCCGCATGCGCCGCGCGCGTTCCGGCGTCGTGGCCACGAATTCGTCGCTGGTTCGGCTGGACTGACAGGCGACCCGCAGCGCCGTCGCCAGGCGGCCGGGATGGCGAAGGAACTCCCACGGAGAATAGGCGGGCGCCAGATAACGCAGGCCGTTGTGCAGAAGCCGACCCGACCGGCTGGTTGCGGCAGACGCGAAATCGTCCTTCTCGACCAGCAACACCCTGTAGCCCTCGGCAGCCAGATGCTGCGCGGAACTGGCGCCGCTGATGCCGCCGCCGATCACCACGGCGTCAAATGACATCCCATCGAGGGATGCGAGAGGCTGCCGCATCGAACCAAACAGATACCACTTGCGATGGGCACGACTATAGACGGCCGCATCCGGCCGTAAAGTTGGTTCAAATGATAAAGTCCGTGCGGCGTGCGCGCCGGCGATCATCAGGCAGCAGCCTGGGCGACCGGCGGCTGGGCGGGCGGGGCGCTCAGACGGCCTGATCAGCCGCTTTCGGCGCGGGCCGGCGCCGCGCCGTGGCCGATGATCACGGGCAGCACCTCGCGCAGTCGCCCCACCTTCTCCCGCCCTGCGTTGGCGAGGTGCTCGGCCAGCAGCGTGGCGGCGCTGCCGCGCTCACCCCTCTCCAACAGCGCGATGATCGCCAGATGCTCCTCGCACTGGCGGCGCACGCGGTCGCGATCGTCGATCTCCTTGTACTCGACAAGACGCCGGAGCTGGTTCTGCCGCACGATGGTCTGCACGACGAATCGGTTGCCCGAGAGCCGCGCCAGTGCCTCGTGGAACGAAGCATTGGCGGCATAGAGTTCGGTGTGGGCGGCGGTGCGATAAAGACCCGCCGCCAGCGGCTCCTGCTGCGTGCGCAGCCGGCGCAGGATGGCGGTGTCGATCGCAAAGGTCGGCATCATCATCGCCGCCGGTTCCAGCACGCGACGGAGCGCGTAGCTCTCGGCATACGCCTCGGGGCTGTCGATCATCGGCAGGAACGACCAGCCCTTGCTGGCGCGCCGCTCGATCCATCCCTCGTTGGCGGCGCGCTCGAGGATGCGGCGCAGGCGATCGCGCGTCAGGCCATAGCGCCGCATGCCCTCGGTCTCGGTGAGGATCTCCGGCAGGCGCCCGGCCAGGCGATCCTGCGCCAGGGCGAGATAGTCTTCCTCCTCCGGCGGTGGCGGCAGCGCGGCGCCGGCACGTTCGAGGTCGGCAGGCGCGTGCGCGACGAAATAGCCGCGCCGCGGCGGCGCGGCACGGATCACGCCGGCCTTGGCAAGACAGGCCAGCGCACCGCGGATCGGCGAGCGCGAGGTGCCCAGCACGGGTTCCAGCGATTGCTCGGTCAGATGGTGCCCGACCGGCAGGCGCTCGTGGCGGATATGGTCCAGCAGGCGATGCGCCAGGAGGACATGTAGCGCGCTCATCCCGCATGGTTGCACAAGAAGCCCGTTCACACAATGAGATCAAGACGGGAAAATTGTTTGGAAAACAGACTTGATACAAAGCTGCTGGATGGGTTATGAATATGGTCCAGTGTTGCCGCAAGCCAATGCTGGCCGGTGTCAGCGCCAGGCCGGAGGGAGAGAACGTGATGCACCAGCATGCCCTGACCAGGCGGTCCGCCCTCGCGACCTTGGCGGCGATGGCGGCCGCACCATCGATCGCCTTCGCCCAGCCAGGCGGGGCTTTCCCATCGCGGCCGATCAGGATCGTCTCGCCGTACCCGCCGGGCGGCGGCACCGACACCACGGCGCGCCTGCTTTCCGGGCCGCTCAGCCGCCTGCTCGCCCGGCCGGTGGTGGTCGAGAACCGGCCCGGTGCCAGCGGCTCGATCGGCGCGGGCGAGGTGGCGCGCGCGGCACCCGATGGGCATACGCTGCTGATCGACGCGCTGGTGCACGTGATCAACCCCTCGCTGCTGCGCGGCCTTCCCTTCGACTACACCAACGGATTCGCGCCGATCAGCCAGGTCACGCGGCTGCCCCAGATCATGATCGCATCGCCCGCGCTGCCAGCGACGACGCTCGCCGAGTTCATTGCCTACGCGCGCGCCAACCAGGGCAAGCTCGCGTTCGGATCGTCGGGCAATGCCACCGGGCAGCATTTGGCGGCAGCGATGTTCCTGCGCGCATCCGGCCTGACCGACATCGAGCACGTGCCCTACCGGGGCGGGTCGGCGGCGATGCAGGGTGTCCTGACCGGCGACGTTGCCTTTGCCATCGCCACCGTGAACACTGCCGCCGGCCTGGTGCGGGAGGGCAAGCTGCGCGCCTATGCCACCGCGTCCGAGTCGCGCGTGCCCTCTCTCCCCGATGTGCCGACCTTTGCCGAAGCAGGTGTGCAGGGGGTCGTGCTCGATGAGTGGAACGGCATCTTCGCGCCCGCCGGCACGCCCGGCGCAATCGTGCAGCAGCTGCATGAAGCGCTCACGCATGCCCTGGCGGACGAGACCGTGCGCGCCCGCATGGAAGGCATCGGCACGGAACCGCTTGGCACTGCGCCCGCGGCATTCGCTGCCTTCCTCGCGCGTGAACGTGCGATACTTGGCAAGCTGATCCGCGAGGCCGACATCAAGGCCGATGCCTGATCTCACGGCCGTGCCCGACACACAAAGTCCAACGGAGGAGTCTTCGATGTTCACCCGCCGCGTTGCCCTTGCCGGTGCCACCGCAGCGCTCGGCCTTGCCGCCAGCCGGGCTGCCCTGGCCGAACAGCTGTTCCAGAGCCTGTTCATCTTCGTCCCCGCCGGCCCCGGCGGCGGGTGGGACGGGCTCGCCCGCGCGATCGAGCTCGTGGCCCGCCCGGCCGGCCTGGTCGGCAGTTTCCAGTTCGAGAATGTCGGCGGCGCCGGCGGCATGGTCGGCCTGCCGCGCTTCGTCTCCTCGCGCCGCGGGCGCCCCGATGCGCTGATGACGGGCGGGGCGATCATGGTGGGCGCGGCGCTGACCAACCGTTCCCCGGTCAGCGTCCGCGATGTCACGCCGGTCGCGCGCCTGACCGAGGAAGCCGGCGCCATCGTGGTGCCCGCCGATTCCGAATTCCGCGATGTGCGGGGCTTCCTCGATGCGCTGTCGGCGAACCCTGGCGCGGTGTCGGTGGCGGGCGGCAGCGCCGGCGGCATCGACCATATCACGCTCGGCATCATCCTGGCCTCGCTCGGCAAGTCGGCCCGCCAGGCGTCCTATGTCGCGATGCAGAGCGGTGCGCAGGTCGCCACCGCGATCATGGGCGCGCAGGTCAAGGCGGCGATCTCCGGCTGGTCGGAGTTCTCCGAGCAGATCAAGGCCGGGCGCATGCGCGTGCTCGCCACCACCGGCGGGCACCGCAATGATCCGAACGTGCCGACGCTGAAGGACAGCGGCCTCGACATCGTGACCACCAACTGGCGCGGCGTGTGGGGGGCACCGGGCATCACGCCGGCTGCCCGGAAGAACCTGGTCGATCTGATGATCGCGATCCATCGCCTCCCGGCCTGGGGCGAGCTGCTGAAGACCCGCGGCTGGGACGATGCATTCCTGCCCGGCGACGAGTTCTCCCAGTTCATCGAGAGCGACTACAAGTCGACCGAGAAGATCCTGAAGGAGATCGGGCTGGTCTGAGCCTGCCTGCGATCCGTCTCCGGGGCAGGGGTCACACCCCCTGTTCCGGGCGGATGGCGCCACCCGCCCCCATCATCCGTCACGGGGCAGCTGATCGGGAAGAGGACCGAGACATGCTCGATTTGCGGTGCGACCACATCCACCTCCGCTCCCCCGACCCGGCGAAGACCGCCCGCTTCTATGTCGACGTGCTGGGCGCGCGGGATTCCGGAAACGTCCAGGTGCGGGGCGTGCTGCGCTGCATGGTCGAACTCGGCGGGCTGAACCTTTTCATCGAGGCGGTACCGGCCAGCACGCCGTCGCCGCCGCC
>JADYYZ010000287.1 GCA_020853405.1 Acetobacteraceae bacterium | reverse complement strand
GGCGGCCTTACCGCGGTGCAGGCGGTGCGCGCGATCCGCCTGGCGCTGGGAAGGTTCGCGGCCGGTGGCACCGAAAAACTGGCGGAGCTCGGCGACCACCACACGCTGACCTGCCTGATCACGGCGGCGACCAAGCACGCGGCGCGGCTGCGCCATGCCATCCTCGCGCGCCGGTTCTCGGTCCTCTACCAGCCGATCGTCTGGCTCGGGGATCGCACGCTGCACCATCACGAGGCGCTGATCCGGCCCGACGCTGCCGAGGGCATGGGCCCCGGCGAGTTCGTCGCCACCGCCGAGGCGGTCGGCCTCAGCGAGGCGCTCGATCTGGCGGTGGCCACGGTCGGCGCCGAGGCGCTACTCGCCGCCCCGCACGCCGCCGTCGCGGTGAACGTGTCGGGCCAGTCACTGGAATCACCGGAGTTCCTGGACCGGCTGATGCAGATCTGCCGCGCCCACAGCTCGTTGCGTGGCCGGCTTACCTTCGAGGTGACCGAGACCGCCGAGATCACGCACCCCGACTGCGTGGACAGCGCCATCACCACCCTGCGCGAGGCCGGCCACGCGGTGGCACTCGACGATTTCGGGGCGGGCCATTCCGGGTTCGGCTATCTGCAGCGCTTCGCGGTCGATTTCGTGAAGGTCGACGGGCTCTATGTGCGCAATGCGCTGGCCAGCCCCCGTGATCGCGCCATTCTGGAATCGATCGTCCTGGTGGCGCACGGCCTGAACAGCCAGGTGATCGCCGAGCAGGTCGAAACCGAGGCGCAGGCCGCGATGCTGGCCGACATGAGGGTCGAGTTCGGCCAGGGCTGGCTGTTCGGGCAGCCGGGCAGGCTTGCCGGCTGATCCGGGCGGGCGCGGGCATCCGGGCCGGGACGGCACCCCGCCGCTCAGCGCTTCCTGGCAGCCGGCTTGCCCTTGAGGCCGGCAAGGCCGAGCGTGATCCAGCCCGTCATCAGCGAAAGCCCGCCGAGCGGGGCGACGTGCGGCAGGCGGAGCTGCCAGCCTGCCTGCGCATAGACCGCGCCGCAGAACAGCAGCAGCCCGAGCGTGAAGGCCACGCCGGCAAGGTTGACCAAGCGCCCCCGCGCCGACAACCAGCCGACGGCGAGCAGGGCCGGCGCGTGCAGTACATGCATCAGCAGCGCCGCCCTGGCCTGGTCCATGGCATCGGGGTCAGGCCGCAGCGGCGCCCACGCATGGGCCACGATCGCCGCGGCGATCACCGCGGTCAGCCCGGCGACGGCGCCGGCGAGTATCCACACACGATCAAGCATGTCGCCGCGTTTGCCCGACCCTCACGGCGAAGGGAAGGCCGCGCCGGCAAAGCGGCGACGCTGGCGATCGGTCACCCGCCGATCGCAGGCCCGGCCCGACCGGGCCGGGCGGCGGGATCAGCCGGGCTGCACCGTCGCCGGCGCAGGCGCCGCACTGGTCTTGGGCTCCGGCGGCGGCGACGAGCACGATTGCGCGAACGCCGCAGCACCGGCGAGCGTGGCGAAGGCGGCGACCAGCAGAGCAAGCACGATGCGCGGCATTCCACACCTCCCCTGTTGAGACCCCGGAATGATGCGGCCAACCGGATCGCGGCCGCAACCGAAATCGGCGGGCCAGCGCCAATCGCCAGGCCAGCGCCAATCAGTGGGCCAGCGCCAATCAGTGGGCCAGCGCCAATCAGCGGGCCAGCGCCGGCGACCCAGGGCGCGGGTCAGGCCTTGCTGATATTATACATCAGCAGCACCGGCGCATCGATCACGCCGGAGACATTGCTCCGCCACACCGTCGGATGGAAGTAAACGCCGAGCGGCACATAGGGCAGATTGATGGCGGCGCGCGCCTCCATACCCGCGGCATCGCGCTTCTGGGCGGCGGCATCGGGCGCCTCGAACCAGGCGCTGCGCAGCCGCTCGGTCTCGGCATCCTCCGGCCAGCCGACCCAGCCGCGCCGGCCGTTGCCGCGGATCTGCTGGTGTGCCGCGGGGTCGAGATGCTCGGCCCCCGACCAGGTCGTATGCAGGATGTTCCAGCCGCCCTGGTCGATCGGGTCCATCTTGGCCCGGCGCTGCACCAGCGTGCCCCAGTCCATGGTGACGAAATCCAGGTTGAAGCCGAGCTTCTGCATCAGGTCGGCGGTGATCTGGCTCAGCGCGAACACGGTCGGCAGGTCGCCGGGCGCGATCAGCACCACCCGTTCGTTGGCGTAGCCTGCCTCGCGCATGGCGGCGCGGGCGCGCTCGAGGCTCGGGTTCTCCAGCAGCGCGCGGGCGCCGTCGGATGCCATCGGCGTATCGCAGGTGAAGAAACTGAAGCAGGTGCGCCAGGCGCCCGGCTCGTCGCCGGCAACGGCACGCATGTAGTCCCGTTGGTCCACCGCCATCGCCAGCGCGCGGCGCAGCGCCGGGTTGTCGAAGGGCGCGATCAGGTGGTTGAAGCGCAGCATCCCGTAGGTGCCCATGCGGTCGCGCATATGGACGACAAGATTGCGGTTGCGGCGGAAAGTGGGCAGCAGGTCGTGCAGCGGGAACTCCAGCAGGTCGACCTCGCCGGCCTGGATCGCGGCACCCGCGGTCGCCGGGTCGGGAAGGATGTGCCATTCCACGTGCTCGATCCGCGCCACCCGCCCGCCCGCGGTCCAGTCGGGCGGTTCCTGGCGGGGCACATAGGCATCGAAGCGGCGATAGCCCACGCGCGCGCCGGGCACGAACTCGTCGCGCATGAAGCGGTACGGCCCGCTGCCCACGGTTTCGCTGATCTGGCGGCCGGGGTCGGTCGCGGCCACGCGCTCGGGCATGATGAAGCAGGGGCTGGAGGTCTGCTTGCCGAGTGCCGCCGCCAGCAGCGGAAAGCGGCGCTTCAGGCGGAAGCGGAAGCGCCGGTCGTCGAGTGCCGCGAGCTCGTCGGTGGCCGCCATCGCCGCCTGGCCGAACTGGTCGCGCGCACCCCAGCGCCGGATCGATGCGACGCAATCCGCCGCGCGCACCTTCTCGCCATCGTGGAAGCGAAGATCGGGGCGCAGCGTGAAGGTCCAGCTCAGCCCGTCATCCTCGATGGTCCAGCCTTCCGCCATCTGCGGGCGGACCTGGAACGAGTGGTCGAGCGCGCAGATCTGGTCGTAGACGAGATAGCCGTGGTGGCGGGTGATCACGGCGGTGGTCCAGATCGGATCAAGCACGGTGAGGTTCGCCTGCGGGACGACGCGCAGGGTGCCCGCGCCGGCCGCCTGCGTGATGGCTGGCAGCGGCAGCAGTGATGCGGCGGCGGCCGCGAGGCCGCTGCGTGCCACGCCACGTCGTGTCAGGCGCATGGTTCCTCCCGTTTGCTTGGCGGCGGCGTGCGCCGGCGTCGGTCAGGTTCTGAACTCGTGCCGTATCGGGCCGCTATGCTCGCCCAGTTCCGGCACCTTGCCGAGCGGGCGGACCTCCCCGTCCAGCAGGGCTGGGGGGGCGGCGTAGGCCACGCTTGCGCCCGCCGCCTCGACCCGCACGCGCCGGAGCGCCGGGTGCGCGGCCAGCCCCGCGACATCGTTGACGAAGCCGAAGGCGGTGCCGGCGGCGGCAAGTGCCGAGCTTGCCTGCTCGCGCGTCATCACGGCGAAGCGGGCGGCGACCGCTGCATCGACGACCTCGCGGTTGCGCACCCGGATCACGTTGCTCTCGAAGCCGGGCCGGCCGGGAAGCGCCGCATCGCCGATCACGCCGGCGCAGAAATTCCTCCATTCGCGCTCGTTCTGGATGCTGATCAGCACCAGTGCGCCATCCGCCAGCGCGAACGCGCCATAGGGGCAGATCGAGGGGTGCGCGAGGCCGATACGCGCAGGCGCGCTGCCGGTGCCCTCGAAGGTGATCAGCGGCACCGCCATCCAGTCGGCCAGGGCGTCGAACAGCGACACCGCGATCGCGGTGCCCTGGCCGGTGATGCCGCGCTGGATCAGCGCCTCCAGCACGGCGGCGTGCGCATACATGCCGCAGCCGACATCGGCGACCGAGACGCCGACGCGCCCCGGCCCCTCGGGCCGGCCGGTGACCGAAGCAAGGCCGCTTTCGGCCTGCACAAGCAGGTCGTACGCCTTCATCGACGCGTACTCGCCCGCATCGCCATAGCCCGAGATATCGACCGTGATCAGGCGCGGATGGCGTTCGCGCAGCGCCGCCGAACCGAAGCCCGCGCGCGCCGCCGCCCCCGGCGCCAGGTTCTGGATGAACACGTCGGCCCTGGCCAGGAGCCGTCCCAGCAGCGCCGAATCCTCGGGCTGCTTGATGTCGAGGACCAGCGATTCCTTGCCGCGGTTCAGCCAGACGAAATAGGAGCTCTCGCCCCCGGCGTAGTCGTCGTAGGCGCGCGCGAAATCCCCCTCGGCGCGCTCGATCTTGATCACGCGGGCGCCGGCATCGGCCAGCCGGCTGCTGCAGAACGGCGCGGCCACCGCCTGTTCGAGTGCCACGACGAGCAGGCCGGAAAGCGGAAGATGCGCCACCCTCAGTAGCTCCTGGGCATGCCGAGCACATGCTCGCCGATATAGGACAGGATCAGGTTGGTGCTGATCGGCGCCACCTGGTAGAGGCGGGTTTCGCGGAACTTGCGCTCGATGTCGTACTCCTCGGCGAAGCCGAAGCCGCCATGGGTGTTCACGCAAGCCTCGCCGGCGGCCCAGCTCGCCGCGGCCGCCAGCAGCTTGCCCATGTTCGCCTCCTCGCCGCAGGGAAGGCCCGCGTCGAACTTCGCCAGGCCCTGGCGCACGACCGCCTCGGCCGCGCGCATCTCGGCATAGGCGCGCGCGATCGGGAACTGGACGCCCTGGTTGCGCCCGATCGGGTGGCCGAACACCACCCGCTCCCTGGCATAGGCGCAGGCCTTGCCGATGAACCATTTCGCATCGCCGATGCACTCGGCGGCGATCAGCAGGCGCTCGGCGTTCATGCCGTCGAGGATGTAGCGGAAGCCCCTTCCCTCCTCGCCGACCAGGTTGGCGGCCGGCACCCGGAGATTGTCGAAGAAAACCTCGCAGGAATTGTGGTTCATCATGGTGCGGATCGGGCGGATGGTCAGTCCCTTGCCCAGCGCCTCGCCCATCTCGACGATGAAGGTGGAAAGCCCGTCGGTCTTCTTGCGCACCGCCTCGCGCGGGGTGGTGCGCGCCAGCAGCAGCATCAGGTCGGAATGTTCGGCGCGGCTGGTCCAGATCTTCTGGCCGTTGACGACATAATGCTCGCCCTGGCGCTCGGCGCGGGTGCGCAAGCTCGTGGTGTCGGTGCCGCTGGTCGGCTCGGTGACGCCGAACGCCTGCAGCCGCAGTTTCCCGGCCGCGATCGGCGGCAGGTATTTCTGCTTCTGCGCCTTCGATCCGTGCCGCAGGATCGTGCCCATGATGTACATCTGCGCATGGCACGCCCCGCCGTTGCAGCCCGATGCCTGCACCTCCTCGAGGATCGCCGCGGCCGCCGACAGCGGCAGGCCGGAGCCGCCATACTCCTCGGGGATCAGCGCGGCGAGGTAGCCGGCCTCGGTCAGGGCGGCGACGAATTCGGTGGGATAGCCGCGTTGCGCATCCAGCAGACGCCAGTACTCGCCGGGGAAATTCGCGCACAGCTGGCGCACGGCATCGCGGATTTCACCGTGCGGGTCGGTGGCGGGTGCGACTGGGTCCATGGGCGCCATCCTTCCGCCGGATCGCTGATCAGGCAAGCATCGGCACCACCGACAACGCGCACAGCGCGCCCATGGCAGC
>JADYYZ010000286.1 GCA_020853405.1 Acetobacteraceae bacterium | reverse complement strand
GCGCGCGCCGACCTGCAGCCCTGCCCCGCCTGCCAGGTGAGGATGGTCAGCCGCTTCGCGAAATACTGCCCCTGCGAGCAGAAGCGGAAATTCAAACTGTGCGAAGCCCAGCACGTGAACGTCGTCGAGGCCGTGGAATGCTGGCGGGCAGGGTGTGATGCCCGCTTCGACCTGCCGGTGCTCGCCCCTGCCATGACGCCCGCCGCACCGGCGCCCCGCGCATCGCCGCGAGGCGAGCTGGAAGCATGAGCGAACCGCCTGCCGCCGGCCGGCCGGACACCCAGCTCGCCGCCGAACTGCTCCATGCGATGGGCACGGCCATCGAAGCCGGCGTGAACCTGCAGGACGCCGGCGAGGCGCTGGAACGCGCACGGCGCGAGATCGATCGGTGCGAGGCACCGTCCCTGCTGGCCAATCGGCTGACCGCGCTGGCCGCCGGCCTCGCCGAGGACAGCGCGCTCGTGCGCATCGTCTGCGCCCTTCGCGACCGCTGGCAGGACCAGCTCGTCGCCCGCCGGATCGCCGCCATCAACGCACGCCTTGCCGCCGACGCGGAAGCCGGCCTCGCCGAAGCCAGTATTGCCGACTGGCAGGACGCGCTGGCCGAGGCAGTGGGCGAGTTCCGCTTCGACATCGCGCAGCACCTGGCAGGGGCCCTGCTGCCGATGCCGGCGCAGCTGCGGCCGAGCCAGGCAGTGCTGGCTGCCTGCTGCCGTGCCGCGATCGACGATCGCTGGCGCGAGGCACGCGCGCTGTTCGTGCAGCTGGGCGGCGCCGGCACGCGCACGCCCCTGTTCCGCGCCCGCGCGCTCACCATCCAGGCCGAGATCGACGCCGTGGTGCTGCAGGATTTCACCGAAGCCGCGATCGCCGCCGCCAAGGCCGAGGAGCTCGCGCCCGGCGACTGGCGGCTTTCGTTCGTGCGCGCCCGCATCGCCGACCAGCAGAAGCGTCCCGAGGAGGCCGAGGCGCATTTCCACCGCGCCGCCGAGGCCGAGCTGGAGGGTGGTACCGCCCATGCCGCCTGGGCGCTGTTCCGCGCCCGCCAGGGCGATGCCGAGCGGGCCGAGGCGCACCTGCAAAGCGCGCTTCGGCCCGGTATCAATCCGCTGTCAGGGCTGCTGGCCGAGATCGAGCTCGCCGGCCTGCCGCCTCTGTTCGAAACCCGCCGCCACCGCATCGCGACCCTGGTTGCGCGCGTGCGCCTGCTCGCTCCGTCCCCGGCCATCGTCTACGACGCGCTGATCGAAGCCGCCCGTGCCTTCGAGGCGAACGCCCAGCCCGAGGCGGCCCTGGCCTGGTATGAAGAGGCCAGGGCGCTGGACCCGGAGCGGATGAAGGCGCACCTGAATCGCGGCTACCTGAAGCTCGCGCAACGCGACTTCGCCGACGCCCGGAGCGCGTTCCGCCACGTGGCCGAGACCGCGCGGGGCGCGGTCGATGGGTATTGGGGCCTGGTGAACCTGGCCGAGGAGACTCGCGACTGGCCGGGGCTGCTCGATGCCGCGCGCGAATGCCTGGCCCGGGCGCCCGACTGGCGCGAGATGATCGCGGGCCGCCTGCGGAGCATCGCCAACGACCTGCTGGCGAGCGATCCGCGGCCGGCCGAGGACGAGGCGCGCCGTTTCTATGACGGCGCGCGTGCCATCCTGGGCGAGCGGTTCGAGCCGAGCTACCGCAACCTGCTGGGCAACCTGGCCTATCGCGGGGAGCAGTACGCAGCGGCGGCCACGCAGTACCGCGCCGCGATCGCCGCCGCCGGCACGACGCCCGACGCCCGCTTCCACGGCAACCTGGCGCTGGCGCTGGAGGAGGTGAATATCGCCTTTCCCGACCGCACCGAGCTGCTGGACGAGGCGATCGCCGAGGTGGAGCGCGCGCAAGCCCTGCGGCCGGACGATGCCGATTATCCGCCGCAGCGGCGCCGGCTCCGCCTCACCCGCGCGTTCGTCGAACGCCACGGTGCCGCGGCGCGCCTGCTGAAGCAGGATGAGGTGCGGCTCCGCATCCGGCTGGAGCCGTCGCTGGTTGGGCTGCTGGTCGAGCAGGATGAAGCCGGCACCGACCAGCTGCGCAAGGTGTTCAGCGACCATATCGGCCTGCTGCGCGCCGCGATCCGCGCCGATTGCCACTTCACGCTGTGCGGCGTGCGGTTGCAGGACGCGCCCGAGCATGCCGGCACCAAGGGCTGGTGGGCGCTGCAACTGGGCGCACGCGAGGCCGAGACCCACGAAGCCGACCCGGCGATCACGGCCGAGGCGCTGATGGCGGCGATCACGGACGCGATCCGGCGCAACCTGCCCGGCCTCGTCGGCCACGGCGAGGCAGCCGAGATCGCGCGCCAATGCGCCGGCGCGGCCGTTCCGGCCGGCGCCAGGCTGACCCGCCTGATGCTGAACGCGCGCGCACTGCTGGCCGGCAAGGGCCGTATCGTGCTCCCCGAGGATCGCGCGGCGCTGCTGGAGGGGGCCGGCCCAGAGGCGCCACCGCACCGGGCCGGACCGCCGCCGCCCGATGCGCCGCCCGATGCGCCGCCCGAGATCGAGCGGATCGAGCTCGCAACCGGCAGCGACGCCGCCGATCCCACCACCGACTGGGCAGGAGTGCAGGCCAGCGTGCACGCGGCGACCGGCGTCGTGGTGCCGCTCGCCGTACATCGGATCGATCCGGCGGTGCCGGCGGAATCGGTCCGCCTGCGGCTTTCGACCCGCCCCGGCAGCGACATCGACATCCGCGAGCTCTGGTCCGACGAGATTGCCGAACGCCTGCAGGGGGTCGCAGCCCGCCTGCTGGGGCTGGTTTGCGTGCGCTGGCAGCTCGAGGCGCTGCGCGCCGCCAGCCCCGAGCTGGTCGCGGCGGCGGAGGCGACGCTGCCGGAAGCAGTGCTGCTGGAGCGGCTTCGTACCACCGTCGCCGGCGGCGCCTCGATCCTCAATCTTCACCATGTGCTGGAAGCGCTGGTGGTGTCGGAAGCCGGCCGTGCCATCGACGCCGCCGCGGCGCTGCAGACCGCATAGGCGGGTTCGGCCGGCCCGGCCCGGTCCGCGCCTTGCCACCGCGCACGCGGCGCGGCAGAACCTCCCGGAAAGGGAGGATCAGATGACGATCACACGACGCCAGGCGCTGGCTGCGGCGCCGCTGCTCGCTGCCCCCGCGATCGCGCGCGCGCAGGGGTTTCCTGCCCGTCCGCTGCGCCTCGTGGTGCCATTCGCCGGTGGCGGCGCGACCGACATCACCGCCCGCGTGGTCGCCGAGCACATGGGCCGCACGCTCGGCCAGCCGGTGGTGATCGACAACCGCGCCGGCGCCGGCGGCAATATCGGCACCGAGATCGTCGCCAAGGCGGAACCCGACGGGCACACGCTGCTGATGGCAACCATCGGCACCGCCAGCATCAACCAGTTCCTTTATCGGAGCCTGCCGTTCGACCCGCAGCGCGACTTCGCGGCGGTGAGCCTCGTCAACATCGTCGCCAACGGCGTGATCCTGCACCCGAGCCTGCCGGTGCGCACGATGGCCGAGCTGATCGAGCTGGCCAAGGCGAAGCCCGGTGAACTGAACTACGGCACGCCGGGCAACGGCACGTCGGGGCACATGTGCGGCGAACTGCTGAAGACCCGGGCCGGCATCTCGCTCACGCACGTGCCGTTCCGCGGCACCTCGCTGGTGCTGACCGACCTGCTGGCCGGAAGGGTGCAGATCTCGATCGACAACCTGCCGGCATACATTCCCTATATCCGCGACCGGAAATTCCGGCTGATCGCGGTGACCTCGCGCGAGCGCTGGTTCACTGACCCCGAGGTGCCGACGGTGGGCGAGACGCTGCCCGGGTTCGAGGCGGTGGCCTGGTTCGGCGTGCAGGCGCCGTCGCGCACGCCGGCGCCGGTGATCGCGAAACTGGAAGCCGCGGTGCGCGATGCCTGCGCCGATGCGGCGGTGAAGGCGAAGCTGCGCGACATCGGCTCGGAGGTCGT
>JADYYZ010000285.1 GCA_020853405.1 Acetobacteraceae bacterium | reverse complement strand
TCCTGGAACGGCCGCACGTCGCGATCGGGCTTCAGCACCGGCTGGCGGATCGCATCGGCCGGGCCTTCGGCACTGCCGATCGGCCGGTCGAGCAGGCTGATGCAGTCCCAGCGCTCCAGATAGGTGGTGTCGGGCAGCACCAGGTCGGCATAGGCGACGGTCTCGCTCCAGAACGCATCGGCATAGATGATCTTCGGGATGCGGTAGCTGCCATCCTGGTTGGTGGCGGTCAGCATGTCGATCGTGCCGGCGGAATTCATCGCCGAGTTCCACGCCATGTTGGCCATGTACATGAACAGCACGTCGATCGGGTATGGGTCGGCGGCCCAGGCGTTGCGGATCACCATGTGCATCAGGCCGTGCGCGGCGACCGGCGCTTCCCACGAATAGGCCTTGTCGATCCGCCGCGGCGAGCCGTCGGGCTCCAGCAGCAGGTCCTCGGGTCCCATCGGGAAGCCGAGCGGCGGCCCCGGCATCGCCCTGCCGGGCACCACCTGGTCGGCCCTGCCGGCGGGGCGGACCGGCGGCGGGCATGGGCGCGGATACGGCGACTTCGCGCGGAAGCTTCCCGGCGCCTCGACCGCGCCCAGCAGCAGCTGCAGCAGGTGGATCGCCCGGCAGGTCTGGAAACCGTTGCTGTGCGCCGAGATGCCGCGCATCGCGTGCATCGCGACGGGGCGCGCCGGCATCCGTTCGTGCCGGCGGCCGGCCCAGTCGGTCCACGGCACATCGAGCGCGGTGCCGCTGTCGAGCGCGGTGCTGGCGAGCTCGGCTGCCAGCGCCCGGATGCGCCCGGCCTTGATGCCGCAGATCGCCTCGGCCGCCTCGGGCGCGTAGCGCGGATCCGCGTAGCGGCGCGCGATCAGCTCCATCACCGGCACCGCCTCGGCACCATCGACGGCGTAGCGCCCGGCGAGTGCGGGTGCGATGCCGGCCGCACGCGCATCGGCCAGTGCGCCGCCATTGCGGTCCCACGACAGCGGTGCGCCGTCGCTGTTCCGCGCGAACAGCCCGTTGCGGCCGGTGCCGGGGGCATCGAACACGAGCCAGCCGGCATTGGTGAAGCGCACCAGCGAGTCGAGATCGACGCGCTGCGTGCGGATCAGCTCATGCACCAGCGCCAGCACGAACGCGCCGTCGGTGCCGGGGCGGATCGGCAGCCATTCATCGGCGATCGCCGAATAGCCGGTCTGCACCGGGTTGACGCTGATGTATTTCGCGCCCCGCGCCTTCAGCCGCGCAAGCCCCGCCTTCAGCGGGTTGCTGTCGTGGTCCTCGGCGACGCCGAACATCAGCAGCAGTTTCGTATGCTCGAAATCGGGTTCGCCGAACTCCCAGAAGCTGAAGCCCATGGTGTAGAGGCCGGCGGCCGCCATGTTGACGCTGCAGAAGCCGCCGTGGGCGGCGAAGTTCGGCGTGCCGTACATCTGCGCCCAGTAGCCGGTCAGCGCCTGGCTCTGGTCGCGCCCGGTGAAGAAGGCGAGTTTGCGCGGGTCCTGCGCGCGCACCTCGCCGAGCCAGCCGGCGGCGGTCGCCATCGCCTCGTCCCACGATATCGGCTCGAACGCGCCCGCCCCGCGCGGCCCCACCCGCTTCAGCGGCGTGGTCAGCCTGGCCGGCGAATAATGCTGCATGATGCCGGCGCTGCCCTTGGCGCACAGCACGCCCCTGTTCACCGGGTGGGCAGGGTTGCCCTCGATGAAGCGGATCTTCCCGTCCCTGAGGTGCACGCGGATGCCGCAGCGGCAGGCGCACATGTAGCAGGTGGTGCATTTCACCTCGTCGGAGACGACGGGCGAGGTGTCGATCGGAACCGTACCGGTGTTCATTGCAACGAGCCTAGGCCATGCGTCCGCCGCCTGGAAGGCGCGCCGCGTTCGGGTCATCGCGCGGCCGGCAGGCTTGACCGCATGCGGCGCAGGGGCAGGATGCGCGCCATGCCCTCCCCCGCCGCGTCGCCCTCTTCATGGTCGCCCGAATTCTCGACCCGTCCGGAAATCGCCGGCACTTTCGGCGTCGTCGCCAGCACGCACTGGCTGGCGAGTGCGGTCGGCATGGCGGTCCTGGAACGGGGCGGCAATGCGTTCGATGCCGCCGCCGCCGCGGGCTTCACCCTGCAGGTGGTCGAGCCGCACCTGAACGGCCCGGGCGGGGATTGCCCGATCATCCTGCACAGCGCCCGCGCCGACGCAGAGGAGGTGATCTGCGGCCAGGGCGTCGCCCCGGCGGCGGCGACGATCGCGCATTTCGAGCAGCTCGGGCTCGACCTGGTGCCGGGCACCGGCCTCCTGCCGGCGGTGGTGCCGGGCGCGTTCGATGCCTGGCTCTCGATGCTGGAACGGCACGGCACGTGGCGCCTGGCCGATGTGCTTTCCTTCGCCATCGGCTACGCCGGGCACGGCTTCCCGCTGGTGCCGCGGATCAGCGCCACGATCAACCGCATGCAGCCGCTGTTCGCGGAATGGCCGAGCTCGCGGGAAACCTGGCTGCCCGGCGGCAACGTTCCCGACGCGGGCAGCCTGTTCCGCAACCCCGACCTCGCCGCGACCTACGCGCGGATCCTGCGCGAGGCCGCCGGCGGCACGCGCGAACAGGAGATCGCGCGCGCCCGGGCGCTGTGGTACCAGGGCTTCATCGCCGAGACGGTCGGCGCGTTCTATCAGAGCGAACTCCTCGACACCTCGAACCGCCGCCATCGCGGCCTGCTCTGCGCGCAGGACTTCGCCGAATGGCGCGCTGGCGTCGAGCCGGCGCTCGCGTACGAGTACGGCCGCTATCGCGTTCTGAAATGCGGGCCATGGAGCCAGGGTGGGGCGTTCCTGCAGACGCTCGCGCTGCTGAAGGGGATCGACATCGCCGCGATGGATTTTCTGGGCGCCGACTTCATCCACCACGTTGTCGAGGCGCAGAAACTCGCCTTCGCGGATCGCGAGGCGTTCTACGGCGATCCCGATTTCTCCGCCGTGCCGATGGATGTGCTGCTGTCGGATTCCTACAACGAGGGCCGCCGCGCGCTGATCGGCGCCGAGGCAAGCATGGCGCTCCGCCCCGGCACGGTCGCCGGACGAACGCCGTGGGTCGATCACGAGGCGCATCTGCGCGTGCCCGAACTCTACGGCGGCAATCTCGGCGCCGGCGAACCGACCGTGGCCCGGCTCGGCGCGATCGGCGGCGACACCTGCCATGTCGACGTGATCGACCGCGACGGCAACATGGTCGCCGCGACCCCGTCGGGCGGCTGGCTGCAATCCTCGCCGGTGGTGCCCGGCTTCGGCTTCCCGCTGTCGACGCGCGGCCAGATGTTCTGGCTGAAGCCCGGCCTGCCGAACTCGCTGGAACCGCGCAAGCGGCCGCGCACCACGCTCTCGCCCGGCTTCGCGCTTCGCGACGGCAGGCCCTGGATGGCGTTCGGCACCCCTGGCGGCGAACAGCAGGACCAGTGGGCGTGCGCGTTCTTCCTGCGCATGGTCCATCATGGCCTCGACATCCAGCAGGCGATCGACGCGCCCGGCTTCCACACCGAGCACTGGCCGAGCTCGTTCTGGCCGCGCCCCGCCCGGCCCGGAAGGGTGGTGATCGAGGAGCGGTTCGGCTCCGAGGTGGCGGCGGCGCTGGCAGCGCGTGGCCACGCGGTCGAAACCGGGCCGGCCTGGAGCGAGGGCAGGCTCTCGGCGGCGCGGATCGAAGGCGGGCTGATGAAGGCAGGCGCCAATCCGCGCGGCATGCAGGGCTACGCGGTTGGACGCTGAGGCGCCGGCCGCGGCGGTTCGGCTGACGCCGCTTCAACTGTTCACGGCCTTCGCCCGCATCGGGCTTTCCGCCTTCGGCCAGCTGATCCCGGTTGGCCGCCACGCCCTGGTCGAGAAGCACAAATGGCTCTCCGACGCCGAGTTCGCCGAGATGCTGGCGATCGGCCAGATGCTGCCGGGGCCGAACATGGTCAATCTTTCCGCCTCGCTGGGCGACCGCAACGCCGGCTGGGCGGGTGCCGCGGCAGCCGTGAGCGGCCTCGTGATCCCGCCGACGATCGTGGCGATCGCGATCGCGGCGACGCTCTACCGGTTCTCGCACGATGCGCATGTTTCCGGCGCGCTTTCCGGCATGGCGGCGGCGGCCTGCGGGCTGGTGCTGGCGACCGCGCTGAAACTCGCGCGCAACACCATCAGGCGCGCACACGGCGTGGTGCTGGCGCTTGCCATCTTCGCCGCCGTCGCGCTGCTCCGCCTGCCGCTTGCCGTGGTGCTGGTCGTCGCCCTGCCGCTCAGCCTTTGGGTGCATGGCGCGCTGCGGCGCATCCTGTGAGCCCGGATCCCGCACAGCCCGGCCTCTGCCGGCCCCGGGCGGGCGACACGCCGGCGCCCGAGGCAGGGATCGGTCACGATCCGTGCGACCGCGCATGAGCCTCACGCTCGAGATCGCGGCGAATGCCTTCGTGCTGTCGATGCTGGCGGTCGGCGGCGCGATCGCGATCGTGCCGGAACTGTTCCGCGTCGCGGTCGAGAACCGGGCCTGGCTTTCCGCCGGCGACTTCAACGAACTGTTCGCGATCAGCCAGGCCGCCCCCGGCCCCAGCGTGATGATCCTGGCGCTGGTCGGCTGGAAGGCGGCCGGGCCGGCCGCCGGCGCGCTCGCGATGGTCGCCTTCATCGCGCCATCCAGCGTGATCTCGGTGCTCACCTTCCGCAAACTGCGGCGCACGCTGGCGCCACAGCGATCGAAGGCGGTGCAGCTGGCGCTGGCGCCGATCAGCTGCGCGCTGGTCGCGAGTTCCGGCGTGCTGATCGCGCGCAACCTCGAAGGCGGGCAGCTGGCCTGGTTGCTGGGGTTCGCTGCCTTCCT
>JADYYZ010000284.1 GCA_020853405.1 Acetobacteraceae bacterium | reverse complement strand
GCCTCCACCATCGCGCGCAGATGCGCGGCCGGAATCCAGCCATCCTGCTCGCCCAGCAGCACCAGGTGCTCGTTGCCGATCTGGGCCATGCGTGGTGCCAGCTCGTTGGTCTCGTACTCCCGCGTCAGGTTGACGGGCGTGCCGAGCCAGATGCCATCGGGCAGGCGGCCGAGCTGGTCGAGGATCCGCTCGAACAGCTGGCGTTCGGCCGCGATGCCGTCGCGAAAGCGCGGCATCTGGCCGGCGCCAAGGCTTGTGGCATCGAACAGGCTCGCGGCAGCGCTCGCCATCACCGCGCGCGCGACCGCCGCGTCGTCGCGCATCGCGCGGAACAGCGCGAGGCCGGCCTCGTCGAACCGCAGGCCGCGCGGGCTCACAGGATCGAGCGCCAGCACCTTGCCGAAGCGCTGCGGTGCCGCGAGCAGCATGCGGGTGGAAATGATGCCGCCGGTGCTGTGGGTGGCGAGGTGGCAGAAATCGATCCCCAGCGCATCGAGCGCCGCCAGCATGTCGGCGGCGTGCCGCGCCATCGTGTAGTTGGCGTAATTGTCTCCCTCGGGCGGGCGAGAACTGTCGCCGCAGCCGCGCCAGTCGATGCCGACCACGCGAAGGTCCTTGGGCAACATCGGTGCCGCGAGCTCGATCCAGTCCTTGCTGGCCAGGTTGCCGTGGATGAAGGCAACCGTCACCGGCCCCTCGCCCCACACCCGGCAGCCGAGCGACAGCGCGCTGCCGCCCGGCCCCGTGTTCACCGTGATGCGCGGCATCGCCGATCCGCTACTTCGACAGCCCCTGGGTCGGCGCCGCGCCCGCCGGTGCAGCGCCCGCGGGTGCTGCCGCGGCAGCCGCCCCGTGCACCAGCCGGTCGACCGCCAGCGGGTTGAACGCGCCGACCCGCCCCGACAGCGCGAAATCGACCACGTCGCGCGGGAACTCCACCGGATCGTCGGTGTGGATGAAGTGGCCGGCCCCCGGATACATCTTCAGCAGCGGCTCGTTGCCGGCCACCGCCATGCGCGTCAGGAACGGCGAGATCACCTGGTTCGCCATGTCGGTCAGCCCGTTCAGCGGCGTCGAGGGAATGAACGGCTCGCGCGTGCCGAAGGCCAGGAAGATCGGCATGCGCAGCTGCACGAGCCGCCGGTACAGGTTGTTCGGGTCACCCTGCAGCAGTTCGCTGGCGATCGAATGGATGTCCCAGATGAACGCCACCGCCCACTGTTCAAGCTCGCGCTTGTTGCCGCGAATCATGCCGGCCCGCTGTTCGGTGTGCAGCCGCGCATACTCGCTGTCGCGGAAGAAATAGCCCGACGGCGAGGGCACCGCGTTGCCGGCGGCATCGCGGCGCTTGAAGTGGAAGAAGTCGCGCACGCTTTGCTCGGTGCGGTTGAGCTCGGCGGCGAGCAGGCCGGAAGGCTCCCACACCTCGCGCCAATGCCTGCCCTGGTTGGCCAGCGCGGGATCGAACAGCGCGATCCTGCGCCCGCCGCCGATGTCGATCTCGCGCGGGAACTCCTCCAGCCCCGAGGGCGCGTACAGGATCATCGACTGCACCGCTTCGGGCCAGGAAAGCCCGTAGCCCATCACGAACTGGCCGCCCAGGCTGTGGCCCATATAGTGCGCGCGGGAAACGCCGAGGCGATTGACGATCACGTCGTGGATCGCGTCGCGCATGTCCTGCATGCTGCGCGATTCGTCGAGGTCGAGATTGCCGGGGCCCGACATGCCATAGCTCGGCAGGTCGGGCACGATCACGCGCATGCCGCGGCGCAGCGCGTGCGTCATCACGTTGCCGTAGTGGCCACCGAACGCGCCCTTGCCGTGGATGATCACCAGCACCGGCGGGTTGGCCTCGGTGCCGGCGTACTCGTCCATGTAGCCGATCTGCCAGGTGCGGCCCTTGCCGTCGCGGCCTTGGGCGTATTTCACCGGGAACGGATAGGTCACGTGGTCCTGCCAGAACGAGCGGTTCGGGTCGATCACCGCGGCGACCGAGGGCCTTCGGAAGTTCGGCAGCGCGACATCCGGCTCGAGGCTCGCCAGCGACACGTCGCGCATGAACTGCTGGAAATCGGCATCCTTGGAAAGCGCGTTGGGCAGGCCGAAGATGCCGTAATGCGCCAGCGGGTGGTCGCGCCCGATGATGCGGGCACCCGGAATGCGCGCCGCCGCCTGCTCGGCCTTGCGGAACGGCAGCCACTGGTCGGTCTTGATGTGCAGTACCAGTGTCTCGGCGCGCGAGCGGTGCAGGTCGGCGTTGATGTTGTAGCTGAGGCCGGTGCGGTTGCGGTAGATCAGGTCGACCGCATCGAAATTGCCGGCCAGCGCCAGCACGCCGGCGCTGTCGGCGGGCGTCGGCGGGTTCCAGAAGAACACGTCGCGGCGCACCGTGTCCCACGGCTGCTGCACGCGGAAATCGAAGGTGAAGCCGGTGTGCAGCAGCACCGACCAGCTGAACGCCACGCCCTGCCTGGGGTGCTGGTCACGCGGCAGGCCGTAGTAGTTGCCGCCCGTGGCCCGCCATTGCGGGTCGCTTTCGATCGCCGAGGTCGCGAGCTGGAACACCCAGGCGCGCACCGGGTCGTCGCCATCCTCCTGCGTCGTGCCGCCGATCGGCATCACCGCCTGCACGAAGCCGGACGGGCTGTGCATCACCCCCCACAGATGCGTCTGCGTGCCGCCCATCGAGACGCCGACCACCAGCGCCACCCGCGCGACGCCCAGCGTGTCGCGCAGCACCCGGTACTGCGCCTGCACCTGGTCATAGTAGGAATAGAGCGGGAAGCGCAGCCCCAGCCCCTCGGACGGCTTCGAGGCACCCCACAGCCCGATCGCATCGAACATCACGACGTAGAAGCGGTTGGTGTCGATGGCGAGGCCGGGGCCGATCACCGGCCCGCCCGACAGCGCCGAACCCTTCACCCACTGGTCGTACATGTTGGTGCTGTCGCCGGAATAGTAGGTCGGGATCACCACGGCGTTGATGATGCGGCCCTGGGCATCGCGGCGCGGCGTGCCGAGCGCGATATAGCTCATCCTCAGCGGCCCCGCGCCCAGGCTTTCCAGCGTCGTGCCGCCGACACCGCCCCGTTCCCAGCTCGCCGGGTCGTCGAGGTCGTAGCGCCCGCCCAGGCGGAAGTTCGCAACGCTCACCGTCTGCTTCAGGGCATCGTGCGCGGCCACCGCGGAACGGCCGGTCAGCGGCTGCGCCAGCAGCGCGGAGGCGGCGGCAGGGGCCTGGGCGTGCCCCGCCGGCGGCACGGCAAGGCCAAGCGCAAGGGCCGCGAGGGCAGCGCGCAGCAGGGTCATGGCGGGGGGATCCCTCGGTCTCTGTGATCGTTGTGCGGGGGGTGCCATAAGGCATCGCCGCGCGAAAGTGAATGACCAATGCCGACGCTCCTCACCGAACCGGAAACGCTGCGCATCGAGGCGGGCGGAAGACGGATCTTCGCCGAACTCGCCGGCCCGGCGGGCGCGCCCTGCTTCGTGCTGGTCAACGGACTCACCCAGTACGCGCCGCTGTGGGCGGTGCACAGGAATGGCCTGGTCGGGCGCGGCTACCGGGTCGCCACCTTCGACCTGTTCGGCCAGGGCCAGTCGGACAAGCCGGCGCTGTTCATCGGCCAGGACGACCAGGTGCAAGCTCTGGACGCGATCATCGACAGGGTGGCGGACGCGCCGGTGTTCGTCGCCGGCATCTCGTTCGGCGGCGTGATCGCGCTGAGGCACGCGATCGCCCATGGCGGGCGGCTGGCAGGGCTGGTGGCGCTTTCGACCTTCGCCACCCTGTCGCCGCAGCTGCGGCTGATCGGGGCGGCGCTGCTGCGCGGGCTGGTCGTCGGCGGCATCGACTACATGCAGGACCTGCTGCTGCCGATGAATCTCTCCGACGCCTGGCTGGGGCCGCGGCTCGGCGACCTGCGCGCCGTGAAGCACGCGGGCTTCGTCACCAACGACCTGTTCGCGCTGCAGAACCTGATGCAGAGTTTCATCGGCGAACCGTCGCTGGCGCCCGACCTGCCGCGCATAGGCTGCCCGACCATGATCCTGAACGGCGAGTTCGATTTCCTGACGCCGCGGCATCTGCACGACGAGCTGCGGCGGGGCATACCCGACAGCGAGCTGGTGCTGGTGCCGCGTGCCTACCACGCATTCACGCTGGAGCTGCCGGAGCTGGTGGTCGACCTGTTCGCGGGCTTCGCCGATGCGGTGCTGGGCGGCCTCTGGCAGGGGCGGCGCGGCGGCCAGCGTATCTGGGTCGCGCCCGAGGCGGCGGGCGGTGCGCTTGCCGCCTTTCCCGAGGGGTTCGACCCGCTGCGCGCGATCCCCGTGCCGTTGGGCGGCACGCGATGACGGCGCGGGCAGCGCTGGGGCCGCTTGGCCCGGGCGGCACGGTGGCGACGTGGCGGCAGACGCGGCTCGGCTGGTTCCTGGTCTCGGCCTATGGCGCGCTCGCCCGCATCGCGGCGGCGCAGTCGCTGCTGGCGCCTGGCGCGGGCGCGGTGGTGATGGGCGCGGCCGCGGTGCAGGCGGGCGGCATCGCGGCGGCGGTGCTGCGGGCCAGCGCCTGGCAGCCGGACTTGTGGGCCGCGATGCAGCTGCCGCGCTGGGAACTGGCCTGGCTGCCGATGGCTGCCCCCCTGCCCGGCACCGAGGCCGACCAGGCGCTGGCGCTGGATGCGGCGGCACTCGGGCTTGCCATCGTCACCGTGGTGCGGCCCGCACCGCTGCTGCCGGCCGATGCCGACCAGGCCGCGCCATTCGCCGCGGCCCTCGCCCTGGCCGAACTGGAGGGCGGGCGGCTGCTGCAGCCGTTCCTGCAGCAGCTGCAAGGCTTCGCGCCGGGGCTGCCGCGCGCCGCGGTCGAGGCAGCGGCGGAACGCCGCGCGGGGCAGGTGAGCGGGATGTGGCGTGAGGTGATCGCCGCGCTGGCCGGGCCGTAGGCGCGATCAGCCGCGCCCGGTCAGCACGCGCACAAGCCGCCTGGCACTCGCGATCTGCGAGCCGAACCAGCCGCCACGCGCCAGCTGCTCGGTGCCGGAAAGGTCACCGGTCGCGGGATAGGAGCCGCCGAACCGGGCGGTGCCGAAGATCATGTCCCAGACCGGCAGCAGCACCGCGAAATTGCAGCCATGGGTGCGGTCGTGCGGCGCCTCGGCATGGTCGCGCGCATGATGGATGCGATGGAAATGCGGGCTGACCACGACCCTGCCCAGCGCGCCGAAGTCGGTGCGCAGGTTGGCATGGCTCAGCGCCTCGAACAGGCGGAGCACCAGGGCGGCAAGCGGGAACTGACCGGGCGGGATACCGATCAGCATCGCCACGCCGGCGAACCAGGCGGCGCGCAGGATGTCATCCAGCACGTGGTTGCGCGCATCGGTCCAGAACGTCATCTGCTCCTGCGCATGGTGCAGCGAGTGCAGCGCCCACCACCAGCCCAGGGAATGCTGCAGCCGATGCCGCCAGTAGTCAGCGAGGTCGAGCAGCACGACATAGATCACGAATGTCAGGAACGGTGCGTCGGCCAGCGCCGGCAGCAGCGAGTCCAGGGTCGGCGCCACCATGCCGAGCCGCGCGAGCCCCGCCTCCCAGGCCACCGACAGCGGCTGGAACAGCACGAACATCGCCAGCGGCAGAAGCCCCAGGTTCCGCACCAGGGTGAACACCATGTCGGTACGCACCGCGTGCCGGTCGGCAACCGGCTCGACCGGGCGCCACGCCTCGAGCGGGCGGCAGACCAGTACGATCACCAGCACCTGCAGCGCGCCGAACAGCGCGAAGTTCATCCATTCGAACGCATCCTCGGTCCATTCCATCAGGCCGAGCGCGTAGAACGCAGGGATCACGAACGCCTCGAACAGGGACGAGCGAAGTTCGATCAGCCAGTCGATGAGGCTCGTGATCATGCGCCGGGCTCCGCCGATGTGCCGAGCAGGGTTTCGAAGCGGAAGCCGCGCGCCAGCAGCCCATCGAGCAGCTGCGGCAACACGAGGCCGAACTTCTCGGCGCGCGAGCGGATGCCCCAGTGCAGCAGCAGGATGTCGCCGTCGCCGATGCTGGCGAGTGCCCGTGCCAGCAGCACGCGGTTCGGGTAGCGGTCGCTGGGCAGCTCGTCGCCCAGGAATCCGTTTCGGGTCCAGCCGACATGGCGCAGGCCGCAGCGCGCGGCGAAGCGCAACGCGTTGGGCGTGGTGCGCCCGCCCGGCGCCCGCCAGATCGGATCGAACCCTCGCCCCGTCATCGCACGCAGCCGGGCTTCCGGCGCGCGCAGCTCGGCGCAGAATTCGGCCTCGGTCAGCGTCTCGGTGTGGCGGCGGTCGTAGGACTGGTAGGTCACGCGAGCAGGCGCCGGGTCGCCCCGGAGATACCAGTGGCGCATGGTGTGGCTGCCGAAGGCGTGGCCTTCGCCGGCGCGGGCGCGCCAGAAATCGGCCCAGCCGTCGGCAAGGCTGGTATCGCCGCGAAAAGTCCGTTCGTCGGCCAGGAACAGGCTGGCCTTGATGCGGCGTTCGGCCAGCGCGGCCGCGATCGCTTCCGCCTCGCTCATCCAGCCGGTGTCGATGGTGAGATAGAGCGTGCCGCCGGCGGCACGGGCCGGGCGGAAGAAACAGGCGAGCGCGGGCGCGGCCAGGGCGGCACGGCGGCCGAGCCGCGCACGCGATCGCGTCGGGCCAGGGTGATCGTGCCCGGCAAGGGCGGGTCTGGGCGCTGCACTCACGCCGGCCGCGATACCGCCTCCGGCGATCGGGCGCTAGGCGGCAGGGCTGATGTAGATGCCATGCGGGCTGCGGCCGACCCGGATCGTCGCCAGGATGGTGCCGGTCTCCAGCTCCAGCACGCCGACGCTTTGCGCCCAGCGGCGGGTGTACCAGAGCTCGCGGCCATCGGGCGAGAAGGTGATGCAGTCTGGCCCGCCGGGGGTGGCGTAACGGCGCAGCTCGGTCAGCGTCATGCCATCGAGCACGCTGAGCGTGCCGGCCACGCGGTTGGCGACCACCATGTGCCTGCCGTCGGGCATGTTGAACACGGTGTGGGCACCGCGGCCGGTCTCGATCTGGCGCATCACGCGGCCATCGTCGGGGTTGATCACCGCGATGTGGCCGCTGCCCATGATGCCGGCGACCAGCACGCCCGCCGGTGCCCAGGCGATGCCGGCGGGTTCGG
>JADYYZ010000283.1 GCA_020853405.1 Acetobacteraceae bacterium | reverse complement strand
GAGAAGGCGCGCCAGATGCGCGCCGCCGGGCTGCCCTTCGCTGCCTATCGCGGCGGCTATCACGGCTTCACGCCGGCGATCGGGGCGGTGCTGAAGGAAGCCGGCATTCCGATCGACCTCGCCTGCGGGCCGGGGATCGCCTGGCCGGAGAAGGCGGCTGCCTGGGCCAACGCGCCGCTCAGCGCCTACTACATGGCGGCCGATGTCTGCGATCGCGAAGCCGGCGCAGACGAGCACGACCCGCTGTTCGAGATTCCCTTCGCCTGGGATGGCGTGGCGGCCGGCACCTCGCGCCGCTTCGTGATCGGCGAGAACTACATGATCAACGACTTCTCGACGCTCGAGGCGATGCGCCGCGTGTGGGCAGCGGTCCTCGCCCGGCGCGAGGCGGCGGCACGCACGCAGATCGTCTCGATGATCTGCCACACCTTCACGATGGGCCAGGCGCAGTACGAGGATCAGCTTGCTGCCATCCTCGACCACGTGCGCGGAACCGGCGGGCGCATCGTCACCCCGACCACGGCCCGCGCCCATTTCGACCGCGAGGCCGACCGCGCCTGACGGCGGCGGGTGCCCGGCAGGCGGCGGGAGACCGCGGCGCGGCCGGCACGAGTGATGCCAGTCAGACCGGCGGCGGGCGCCTTCGGCGCCTCGGCACGAGTCAAAGTCTCGTGCCGCTGGTATCAGACCTTGGTCTGAACCGCCATGCGACCTTGGACAGTGCGATTTGCGACCCAAAGCCGTATGGCAAGGGTCTATTGAGCAGCTCACCATCGCTTCCGGGACTGGTGCAGCCCTGTCGGGGACAGGGCGCACATCACCACAGGGCCGGGGGGCTTCATGGTTACGTATATCCGTTCCGATCTCGACTTCATTCTGGACCAGATCCGGATCGCGGAGGCCCATTCGGCCGGCGTGCCGTTGTTCGGGCCGGGTGGTCAGATCCCTGCGCCGAACCTGAGCTGGGGCCTTCGCACGGTCGATGGCACCTACAACAACCTGTTGCCGGGCCGCGAGCTCTGGGGCTCGGCCGACCAGGTATTCCCCGAACGCCTGCAGCCGGTGTTCCGCGACGGCGAGATGTTCGATCCGGACGGGCCCGGCGGACCCTCGCCGGCCGGGCCGACATCGTACGATCCGTCCGACGATCCCGGCTCGATCGTCGTCGATTCCAGCGTGCGCACGATCTCGAACCTGATCGTTGACCAGAGCATCAACAATCCCTCGGCGGTCCGGGCCGGTCTGATTGCGGCCGGACTCGCGGACGCTGGCCTCGCCGCCGCCCTGGCCGCCTTCGATGCCGCCCCGGACGCCGCGGCCAAGGTCGCCGTGCTGGAGTCGCACGGCGTGAGCGTGTCGGTTAATCCGTCATCGGGCGAGGCCACGATCTTCCTGCCGAACGTGGCGCCCGACGAGGGGCTCTCGGCCGAGTTCAACTCCTGGTTCACGCTGTTCGGCCAGTTCTTCGATCACGGCCTTGATCTGGTGGACAAGGGCGGCAGCGGTACCGTGTTCATCCCGCTCAACGCCGACGATCCGCTGTTCGACCCGACACCCGGCGCCCCGAACTTCATGCTGCTGACACGCGCCAGCGTTTCCGCCGGCGACGATGGCATCATGGGCACGCCCGACGACGTGCGACCGATCAATCGCACCACCTCCTTCGTTGATCAGAACCAGACCTATGCCTCGCACCCCTCGCACCAGGTGTTCCTGCGCGAGTACGCACTGGAAGGCGGCGTGCCGCGCGCGACCGGCCAGCTGATCGAAGGCGCCAGTGGCGGCATGTCGAGCTGGGCCGACGTCAAGGCACAGGCGCTGCTGCTGGGCATCCTGCTGACCGACGAGGATGTCACCAACGTTCCGCTGCTGGCGACCGATCCGTACGGCAACTTCATTCCCGGCACGAACGGCTTCGCCCAGGTGGTGTTCCCTGGCGCCAACCCGGGCGATCCGCCGGTGCTGGTCGAGGGTATCGCGGGCGGCCTCAGCGTTGCCGGCGCGGTCCGCACCGGCCATGCGTTCCTTGCCGACATCGCGCACGAGGCGGCACCGGGCGGCGGCAAGCTGGCCGACTCGGATTCCGCCCTCGGCCTGGACAACGGCGGCAACCCGGCGCCCGCCTATGACGACGAGCTGCTGGATGCGCACGTCATGGCCGGCGACGGCAGGGCCAACGAGAATTTCGGCCTGACCGCGGTGCACCACGTGTTCCACTCGGAACACAACCGCCTGGTCGAGCACACCAAGCAGGTGGTGCTGGAATCGGGCGACCTCGCGTTCCTGAACGAGTGGCTGGACACCGATGTCGCGGTGTTCCCGCTGACGCAGCCCGCGATCGACGCACTCGACTGGCACGGCGAACGCCTGTTCCAGGCCGCCAAGTTCGGCACCGAGATGCAGTACCAGCACCTCGTGTTCGAGGAATTCGCCCGCAAGGTGCAGCCGCAGGTCGATGTCTTCGTGGTGCCGGACGGGTTCGACCCGGCCGTCAACCCCACGATCGTCGCCGAGTTCGCGCATGTCGTCTATCGCTTCGGGCACTCGATGCTCACGGAATCGGTTGACCGCTACGACGAGAACTTCAACGCCGATCACCTGAGCCTGATCAACGCCTTCCTGAACCCGGTCGAATTCGACAGCGGCTATGCCAATGCCGACGCCGCCGCCGGGGCGGTGGTGCGCGGCATGACCCGCCAGACCGGCAACGAGATCGACGAGTTCGTCACCGGCGCGCTGCGCAACAACCTGCTCGGGCTGCCGCTCGACCTCGCCACCATCAACCTCGCGCGCGGGCGCGATGCCGGCGTGCCCTCGCTGAACGCGGCGCGGCGCGAGTTCTTCGAGTCGACCAGCGGCGACGTGCGGCTGAAGCCGTACGAGAGCTGGGTGGAGTTCGCGCAGAACCTCAAGAACGAATGGTCCGCCATCAACTTCCTGGCCGCCTATGGCACGCATGCGACGATCACCGGCGCGACCACGATCGAGGCCAAGCGCGATGCGGCGATGGCGATCGTGTTCGGCGGTCCTGGCGCACCGGCCGATGCGCAGGACTTCCTGAACGGCACCGGGGCGTGGGGCCCCGGTGTCGGCGGCCTGCCGAGCACCGGCCTTGAAAGCATCGATCTGTGGATCGGCGGCCTGGCCGAAGCGATCATGCCGTTCGGCGGCATGCTGGGTTCGACCTTCAACTACGTGTTCGAGACCCAGATGGAGAGCCTGCAGAACGGCGACCGCTTCTACTACCTGCAACGCCTTGATGGCCTGCACCTGTTCGGCGAGATGGAGAACAACTCCTTCGCGTCGCTGATCATGCGCAACACCAACGCCACGCACCTGCCCGGCGACGTGTTCGCGAAGCCGGCCTTCATCCTGGAGGTGGACCAGGGCAGGCAGTTCAACGAAGGGCTTGGCCAGGCCGACCCGACCGGCGGCTCGATCTTCACGCCGGAGGTGATCCGCAACAACCCGGCAACGCCCGGCCCGGACACCAACTACCTGCGCTATACGGGCGGCGAGCACGTGGTGCTGGGCGGTACCGGCGGCAACGACATCCTGGTCGCCGGCATCGGCGACGACACGCTGTGGGGCGATGGCGGAAACGACCGTCTCGACGGCGGCCACGGCAACGACATCATCAATGGCGGTGACGGCGACGACATCATCACCGACCTGGGAGGCGACGACAACATCAAGGCCGGCGACGGCAACGACGCCGTGAACTCCGGCCAGGGCCTGAACCTGGTGCTGGGCGGGGCCGGCACCGACTTCATCGTCACCGGCCCCGACGCCGGAACCGAGGTGTTCGCCGGCACCGGCAACGACTTCATCCTGGGCAGCAAGGTCGTCGAGCGGATCCTGGGCAACGAAGGCAACGACTGGATCGAGATCGGCACCTTCGACGGCGCGCCCGGCGACAATTTCGACGAGATCTTCGCGCGCGACCAGATCGCCGGCCACGACATCTTCCTCGGCGATGGCGGCTTCGACGAGTTCATCGCCGAAGGCGGCGACGACGTGATGGTCGGCAGCGAAGGCCGCGGCAAGATGGTCGGCATGTCCGGCTATGACTGGGCGACCTACAAGGACTTCGCGCGCGGCATCGATGCCGACCTGACCCGCATCGTCGAGTTCGACGAGGTGCCGACGCCGCCGCCGAATGCCGCGCTGGATACGTTCGAGGCGGTCGAGGGCCTGTCCGGATCCCGGTTCAACGACCTTCTGACCGGCAGCGACGTCACCGCCGCGACCATCGGGCTGGAAGGCTTCCAGGGCAGCGTGATGGATGCCGCCGGCGTCGCCCGCATCGTCGGTCTGCAGGCGCTGCTTGGTGCCGCGGTCAACCTCGACGGCTCGTTCGATGCCGGCAACGTCATCCTGGGCGGCGGCGGCAGCGATGTCATTACCGGCCTGGCCGGCGACGACATCATCGACGGCGACCAGTGGCTGAACGTGCGCATCAGCGTGCGTGCGAACCCCGACGGCACCGGGGCGGAGCTCGAATCGCACAACAGCATGACGACGCTGGTGTCGAAGGTGTTCTCCGGCCTGGTCAACCCGGGGCAGCTGATCGCGGTGCGCGAGATCGTGGATGGCGGCCAGGTCGGCGACATCGATGTCGCGCGCTACCTCGGCCCGCAGGCCGACTACGACATCATCGCCAACCCCGACAACTCGGTAACGGTCGTGCATGCGCGCGGTACGCAGACCGATGGCACCGACACGCTGTACAATGTCGAGAGGGCGCAGTTCGCCGACGGCTTCGTGCAGCTCAATAACGAGGCCGCGACCGGGGCGCCGACCATCAGCGACAGCTCGCCCACCGAAGGGCAGCTGCTGACGGCGACGCTCGGCACCATCGCCGATGCCGACGGCACGACGACCTCGAGCTTCGTCTTCACCTGGCAGGCCTTCAACGGCATCGCCTGGGTCAATGTCGGGGGCGGGACGACCTTCACCCCGACGCAGGCGCAGGTGAACCAGATGCTCCGCGTTATGGTCAGCTTCACCGACGACGAGGGCGGCGCGGAAGCGGTCGCCTCGGCCCCGACCATCGTGGTTGGCGACCTGTTCGTCGGCACCGCCGCGGCCAACCTGTTCAACGGCACCGAGGGCGACGACAATGCCCAGGGGCTGGGCGGGGCCGACACGCTGATCGGCAATGGCGGCGACGACATCCTGGATGGCGGCGCCCAGAACGACGTGCTCGACGGCGGCGAGGGCAACGACACGCTGATCGGTGGCACCGGCACCGACGCCATGACCGGCGGTAACGGCGATGATACCTATCATGTCAACGCCGTCGGCGACACCACGAGCGAGGCGGGCACCGGCGGCGTCGATACGGTGATCTCCTCGGTCAGCTGGACGCTGGGTGCCAATTTCGAGAACCTGCAGCTGATCGGCGGCGGCAACACCACCGGCATCGGCAACGAGCTCGCCAACGTCATCACGGCGAATGGCGGCAACAACACGCTGAATGGCGGTCTGGGTGCCGACTCGATGGCCGGCGGCGGCGGCAATGACACCTACGTCGTCGACGATATCGGCGACTCGGTGACCGAGGCCGGCGCATCCGGCACCGACACCGTGCAGTCCTCGATCAGCTACAGCCTTGGCGCCAACCTGGAGCGACTGACCCTGACCGGTGCCGGCAACATCGACGGCACCGGCAACGGCCAGAACAACCTGCTGAACGGCAACGGCGGCAACAACGTGCTTGATGGCGGCGTCGGTGACGACACCATGAACGGCGGCGGCGGCAACGACACGATCATCGTCGACAGCGCCGGCGACATCGTGAACGGCGGCGCCGGAACCGATACCGTGCAGTCGTCGGTCACGTTCCTGCTGGGCGCCACGCTCGAGAACCTGACGCTGACCGGCACCGGCGCCATCAGCGGCACCGGCAATGGCGCAGTCAACGTGATGACCGGCAACAGCGCCAACAACACGCTGAACGGTGCCGGCGGCGCCGATACGCTGGACGGCGGAGAGGGCGACGACACGCTGATCGGCGGCGCCGCGGCCGATGTGTTCGTGTTCGGCCCGGCCTTCGGCAGCGATACGATCAACGACTTCGATGCCAACCCCGCCGGCGGACAGGACCTGCTGAACATCGCCGCACTCGGGATCACGGCGGCGACGTTCGCTGCGTCGGTGCTGGTCACTGATCTCGGCGACCATACCGACATCACGATCGCGGGGGCTGGCTCGATCCTGCTGAACAACGTGAACGGCGTTGGCGCCAACGCGATCACGCAAGCGGACTTCATCCTGGCGTGAGCCGCGAAGGATCGCCTGACCATGGGGAGACGGCACGCGTGAAGGAATGATCCCCGGCCCGGCCGCGAGGCAGGGCCGGGGATGCGATGTGCCCCTGATCAGGTCAGCGAGATCGGCGGAGCGACAAGCCTGAACGTGCGTGGTTCGCTACCCCACAGACTGCATACGGCCAGGCTGCCAATGTCTCTTCGCCATGTCGGGCGCCGGATCCCCCGTCCGGCGCCCTTCGCGTTCCGGGATATGGTACCAGCGGCACGAGACCTTGACTCGTGCCGAGGCGCCGAAGGCGCCCGCCGCCGGTGCGGCGAGCCAAGGCGGCAGAGCCGCCGCCCGGCGCTTGAGGGCGATGAAAGACTCAATACCAACGGTCAATGCAATTGACCGTTGGT
>JADYYZ010000282.1 GCA_020853405.1 Acetobacteraceae bacterium | reverse complement strand
CGGCCCGGGCAGGCGCCAGCCGGCCGCCTCTGGCTCGCCGCCGGGGTGCCATATATTGGCATCGGCGCGATCGCGCTGATCGGGCTGCGCGGCGATGGCGAGGCGGGGCTTGGCAACGTGCTGTTCGTGGTCGGCATCGTCTGGGCAAGCGACATCGGTGCCTATGCCGCCGGCCGGCTGCTTGGCGGGCCGAAGCTCGCGCCGCGCCTCAGCCCCTCGAAGACCTGGGCGGGGGCCGCCGGCGGACTTGGTGCCGCCGCCCTGGCCGGCTGCCTGGTCGCCCGCGCCATCGCGCCGGGGCCGGTCGCGGGCGTGGTGCCCGCCGCCCTGGCGCTCGGCCTTGCAAGCCAGGCCGGCGACCTCCTGGAAAGCTGGATCAAGCGCCAGCGCAAGGTGAAGGACTCCTCCGCCCTGATCCCGGGCCATGGCGGCCTGTTCGACCGCGTCGATGGCCTGCTGGCCGCGGCGGCGCTGGCGGGCCTTCTTGCGGGGCTCCTCGGTGCCGGCGTGCCGCTGTGGCGGCTGGCGGGCTAGCCGCCGTGCGCGATCGCGGGCAGCAGGTGCGCGGCGTCAGCATCCTGGGGGCGACCGGGACGATCGGCGAGGCGACTGTGCGGCTGGTCGAATCGGCGCCGCCCGGCACCTATGCGGTCGAGGCGGTGACCGCGAACCGCGATGCCCTGAAACTTGCCGACATCGCCCGAAGGCTCGGCGCCCGGCTGGCGGTGGTGGCCGACCCGGCGGCGCTGCCGGCGCTGCGCGAGGCGCTCTCCGGCACCTTCATCGCCGCCGCCGCCGGCCCGGCCGCGCTGATCGAGGCCGCCTCGCGCCCGGCCGAGTGGGTGATGGTCGCGATCGTCGGCGCCGCCGCCCTGCCGCCGACGCTGGCAGCGCTGGAACGCGGCGCCACGGTGGCGCTGGCCAACAAGGAGTGCCTGGTCTCGGCCGGCGCGATCGTGATCGAGACCGCACGGCGCTTCGGCGCCCGCCTGCTGCCGGTCGATTCCGAGCATTCCGCGATCTTCCAGCTGCTCGACCCGGAACGGCTGGACCGGGTCGAGAAGATCGTGCTGACCGCCTCGGGCGGGCCGTTCCGCGAATGGACGATGGCCGAGATGCGGGCGGCGACGCCGGAGCAGGCGGTGGCACACCCGAACTGGCGGATGGGGCGAAAAATCTCGGTCGACAGCGCGACCATGATGAACAAGGGGCTGGAGCTGATCGAGGCCGCGCACCTGTTCCCGGTGCCGCTCGATGCCTTCGGCGTCGTCGTGCACCCGCAATCGATCGTGCACGGGCTGGTGCATTACGCCGACGGCTCGGTCACCGCCCAGCTCGCCACCCCCGACATGACAACCCCGATCGCGGTCGCCCTTGCCTGGCCGGCGCGCATGCTTACCTCCACGGCGCGGCTCGACCTCGCGCTGATGGCGACCCTGACCTTCCAGGCGCCCGATCACGCGCGGTTCCCGGCGCTGCGCCTGTGCGAGGCGGCGCTGGCCGCCGGCGGGGTTGCGCCCTGCGTACTGAACGCGGCCAACGAGGTGGCGGTGGACCTGTTCCTGGAGCGCCGGATCGGCTTCCTCGACATCACCAGGCTGGTCGGGCGGGTGCTCGACCGCTTCGGTGCCCCGCCTGCGACGACGCTCGCCGACGTGATGGCGGCAGATCGCGAGGCGCGTCGCGTCGCGCTCGACCAGGCATCGGTCCTGGCCTGAACCCCGGCCCGACGGAGATCACCCGACCGTGCTGCCCGAGCCGCTGAACAGTATCCTTGCCTTCGTGGTCGTGCTTGGCGTGCTGATCTTCGTGCACGAGTACGGGCATTACTGGGCGGCACGGCGGGTCGGTATCCGGGTCGAGGTGTTCTCGGTCGGCTTCGGCCGCGCGATCTGGTCGCGCACCGCACGCGACGGCACGGTCTGGAAGGTCGGCTGGATGCCGCTCGGCGGCTTCGTGAAACTGCACGGGCAGGAGCCGCCCGACCCCGCCAATCCGCCGCCGGTCACGCTGGCGCCCGACAGTTTCGCGGCCAGGCCGGTGTGGGCGCGCGCCTTCGTGGTGGCGGCCGGGCCGCTTGCCAACTTCGTCCTGGCGGCGATCCTGTTCATCGTGCTGTTCGCCGCGGTCGGCCAGCGCGTCGCTGCCCCGGTGGTGAGCGAGGTCGTGGCCGGGATGCCGGCCGAGGCGGCGGGAATTGTCGCCGGCGACCGGATCGTCGCGATCGACGGCAGGGCGGTGGCGCGGTTCGACGACATCCAGCGCGCGGTGCGTGAAAGCGGCGGAAACAGCCTTTCCTTCCGCGTGCTGCGCGACGGCGCCGAGCGCGAGCTCGCGATCACGCCGATGCGCCAGAACGGCGCGCTGCTGCTCGGCATCCGCTCCGGCACGACCGAGGTGCGGGAGCTCGGCCCGCTCGAGTCGGTCTGGGCCGGCATCGCCGAGACCTGGCGGATCAGTGTCGCGACGCTCGATGCGCTGTGGGGCTTTGCCACCGGCACCCGCCCCGGCAACGAGCTGGCGGGGCCGCTCGGCATCGCGCAGATGAGCGGCGAGGTGGCGCGGCTGGGGGTCGGCGCGCTGCTGACCTTCATCGCCATCCTGTCGGTCAATCTGGGTCTTTTGAACCTGCTGCCGATTCCGGTGCTGGATGGCGGGCACCTCGTGATGTTCGCCGCCGAGGCGGTGCGGGGAAAGCCGTTGCCGCCGCGCGGAGTCGAGTGGGGGTTCAGGATCGGACTGGTACTGCTGCTGGCGGTGTTCGTCTTCGCGACCAGCGGCGACCTGGCGCGATTCGGTTTCTTTTCATGGGTTTCCGGCCTGTTCGGCTGAACCGCCCGGGCTCGCGTGACGCGGCGGGAATCCGCCGCTATGGTCCGGCCATCCTGCTGCCTCCGCCTCCCGCCGACCAGCCGTAAGGGCCGCCTGCCATCTTGCGACGCGCCGTTCCTGCCATTCTGCTGCTGCTTGCCCTGCTGGCCCCGGCCGTTCTGCCGCCGCCCGCGTTCGCCCAGCGCGCGGTCGGCCTGCCGGGCGGGCCGGGCGTCGTGCGCGCGATCCGGGTCGAGGGCAACCAGCGCATCGAGGAAGCGACGATCCGCAGCTATATGCTGGTCGCGCCCGGCGATCCGTTCGATGCCGACCGGCTCGACCGCAGCCTGAAGGCGCTGTTCGCCACCGGCTTCTTCGCCGATGTCACGCTGTCGCGCAGCGGCGACACCCTGGTCGTGAAGGTCGAGGAGAACCCGCTGGTCAACCGCATCGCGTTCGAGGGCAACAGCAAGCTCAAGGAGGAACAGCTCCGCAACGAGATCCAGCTGCGCCCGCGCTCGGTGTTCACGCCGACCCTGGCCCGTGCCGACCAGCGCCGCCTGCTCGATCTCTACGCCAAGCAGGGGCGGTTCGGCGCCACCGTCGAGCCGAAGATCATCCGCCTCGACCAGAACCGCGTCGATGTCGTGTTCGAGATCAACGAGGGCGACGTGACGCTGGTCGAGCGCATCAACATCGTCGGCAACAAGGAATTCAGCGACGGGCGCATCCGCGACGTGCTGCTGACCAAGGAGACCGCCTGGTGGCGGTTCCTGTCGTCGTCGGATACCTATGACCCGGACCGGCTGAATTTCGACCGCGAGCTGATCCGCCGGTTCTATCTGCGGCAGGGCTATGCCGACGTCCAGGTGACCGGCTCGGTCGCCGAGCTCACCGCCGACCGCCGCGCCTTCTTCCTCACCATCAGCATCGAGGAGGGCGAGCGCTACCGTTTCGGCAAGCTCGATGTCACCTCGCAGATCCGCGGCATCGACGTCGATCTGCTGCGCCGCGAGCTCGATATGAGCGAGGGCGACTGGTACAACAGCGACCTCGTCGAGACCTCGATCAACCGCATCAACACCTCTGCCCAGGGCGCCGGTTTCGCGTTCGCCGAGGCACGGCCGCGGGTCACCCGCAACCAGGAGGCGCGCACCGTCGACATCACCTTCGACGTGGTCGAGGGGCCGCGCATCTTCATCGAGCGGATCGACATCACCGGCAACGTGCGCACCCAGGATGCGGTGATCCGCCGCCAGTTCCGCATCGCCGAGGGCGACGCGGTGAACCAGGCGCAGCTGAACCGCGCCCGCCAGCGCATCCGCGACCTCGGCTATTTCGAGAAGGTCGAGATCAACCGCGCGCCGGGCAGCGCGCCCGACCGCATGATCATCACCACCGAGGTCGAGGAGAAGGCGACCGGCGAACTGACCCTGGGCGGCGGCTATTCGACCGACTATGGCGCGCTGGCGAATATCGGCCTGCGCGAGCGGAACCTGCTGGGCACCGGCATCGATGCGCGAATCGCGGCCCTGATCGCCCAGAAGCGCAGCCAGTTCGACTTCTCGATCACCGACCCCGCGTTCCTCGACCGCAACCTGGTCGGCGGCTTCGATGCCTATTATCTGACCATCAACAACCAGAACATCGCCGGCTACGACGAGAAGCGGGTCGGCTTCAACCTGCGCGTCGGCTACGAGTTCAACGACCGGATGCGCCAGTCGTGGTTCTATACGTTGTCGAACCGCGACATCTACAACATCGACCCCGGCGCCAGCCAGGTGATCCAGGAGCAGGCCGGCAAGACGCTGCTGAGCCAGATCGGCCAGACCCTGGTCTATGACCGGCGCGACAGCCGCCTTGAGCCCAAGGACGGCTACGTCGCGCGGCTGGGCACCGATTTCGCGGGCCTTGGCGGCGACGTGCACTATATCCGGCTCCGGGTCGACGGCACCTACTACTACCCGATCTTCCCGGTGACCGGCACCGACGACTACATCCTTGTCGCCTCGGCCAGCGTCGGCAACCTGTTCGTGTTCGACGACAGCGAGCGGATCATCGACCGCTTCTTCCTGGGCGGCGAGAACCTGCGCGGCTTCCGCATCGGCGGTGCCGGGCCGCGCGACCTTTCGACCAACGACTCGCTGGGCGGCACCTTCATCAGCACGGCGTCGCTGGAGCTGCGCTTCCCGCTGCCGGTGCCCGACGATTTCGGCCTGACGGGAAGGGTTTTCACCGACTGGGGCTGGCTGTATGGGCTGTCCGACAAGGGGCCGACGATCGCCGACAGCCGCACGCCGCGCGGTTCGGTGGGCTTCGGCGTCGGCTGGCGCACGCCGTTCGGCCTGATCAACATCGATCTCGGCTATGCGATCGTGAAGGAATCGTACGACCGCACCGAGCTCGTCCGTTTCGGCTTTGGCACGAGGTTCTAGCGTGATGCAACACCGTCTTTTCCGCGCCGCGGCACGTTTCGGTCTGGCGCTGGCGCTGCTGGGGGGCGCCAGCGGCACGGTGCTGGCCCAGCAGCAGGGCCAGCAGCAATGGTTCGTGCCCGGCCAGGGCGGCGGCCAGGGCGCTGGCCAGCAGCGGCCCGCCCAGCAGCCGGCCCAGCCCCGCCAGGCACAGGCGCCGGCGACGCCGCCGCTGATCCCGCCGGCCGAGGCCCCGGCCACGCCGCCGCCGCCGCCGATCTCGATCCAGCAGCTGCCGCCGCTGGCACCCTCGCCGCCGCCGCCGCCACCGGTGATCGGCGTGCTCGACATCGATCGCATCCAGGCCAGCTGGACGCCGTATTCCGGCCTGCTGAACGCGATCCGCTCGCGGGTGAACCGGCTGCGCCAGGACGAGCAGCGCGAACGCCAGGCGCTGGACGAGGCGACCCGCGCCTTCGTTGCCCAGCGCGGCCAGCTGAACCAGCAGCAGCAGCGCGACCGCCAGCGCGAGATCGAGACGCGTGCCGCGGAATTGTCGCGCCAGTTCGGCGACCGCCAGCGCGAGGTGCAGACACTTGCCCAGACCGCCGAGCAGCTCGAGCAGATCATCCGCGTGGTGCTGAGCCAGGTGGCGCAGACGCGCGGCATCAACCTGGTGCTGCGCACCAACCACGTGGTGCTGAACGCGCCCTCGATCGACATCACCAACGACGTGCTGAGCCAGCTGCAGCTGGTGCCGGT
>JADYYZ010000281.1 GCA_020853405.1 Acetobacteraceae bacterium | reverse complement strand
GCTGCAACGGGCAGGCGCCGCCATCGGTCCGGAAGCATTCGACCAGCGGCTGCGTTGCCTCCAGCTGCCGCACCACCGCGCCCAGGTTGATCGCGGCCGGCTCGCGCGCCAGCCTCACGCCGCCCCTGGCGCCGCGCAGCGTGCGCACCAGCCCCATCGCCGCCAGCTGCTGGACCAGCTTGTGCACGTGGTTGCGCGGCACGCCGATGCCCTCGGCCAGCCTGCCGGTGCTGCGCATCACGGAAGGCTCGGCGCCGAGCAGCAGCAGCACGCGCAGCGCGAAGTCAGTGGAGGCCAGAAGCCGCATCCTCGCTCCCCGAAACCGCATTGACGATAGCGGAAGTTCGCGGGAGAGTAACTGGTATCATAAATGCCAGTATGGCAACCCAGCACGGAGCCGCCGATGTCCGACGCCGCCGATCCCGGCCTGCCGACGCCGACCGCCGAGCTCGTCGACCACATCGTTGCCCGCTATCATGACACCATCCGGCGCGAGCTGCCGGAACTGATCGCGCTCGCCCGCCGGGTCGAGCGGGTGCACGCCGGCGTCGCCGATGCCCCGGCCGGCCTCGCCGTGCTGCTCGAGACGATCCAGGCGGACATGCTCGAACACATGGCAAAGGAGGAGCAGGTGCTGTTCCCGATGATGCGTGCCGGAGGCCACCCGATGATCGGCATGCCGATCACGATGATGCGCCACGAGCACGCGGGGCACGCCGCCCATCTCGACAGCCTGGAGCGGCTGACGCATGGCCATGTGCCGCCCGAGGGCGCGTGCACGTCGTGGCGCACGCTCTACGCCGGCACGCGCAGGTTCGCCGAGGATCTGGTCGCGCACATGCATGTCGAGAACGACGTCCTGTTCCCGCGCTTCGGTGCCTGAGGCCGGGCGGTGAGCGCCGCAGTCCCGATCGGCGTGCTCACCGTCTCCGACCGCGCCTTCCGGGGCGTCTACCAGGACCAGGGCGGCCCGGGCATCGAGGCGGCGCTCGCGCGCATCCTGGCGACACCCTGGCGGGCGGTGCGGCGCCTGGTGCCGGACGAGCAGGCAGAGATCGAGGCGGCACTGGTCGCGCTTGCCGATTCGGAATCCTGCCCGCTGATCGTCACCACCGGCGGTACCGGCCCCGCCCCGCGCGATGTCACGCCGGAGGCGACCGAGGCGGTGTGCACGCGCATGCTGCCCGGCTTCGGCGAGCTGATGCGGGCGGTTTCGCTGCGGGCGGTGCCGACCGCGATCCTCTCGCGCCAGACCGCCGGCACGCGCGGCGCGAGCCTGATCGTCAACCTGCCCGGAAAACCCTCGGCGATCGCCGAGTGCCTCGATGCGGTATTTCCCGCCATTCCCTACTGCATCGACCTGATCGGTGGCCCCCGGCTCGAGACCGATCCTGCCGTGTGCCGGGCGTTCCGGCCGAAGGGCGCCTGAGCGCGGCAGGAGGGGCGCGATCCCGGCCCTGCTGCTGCCATCGCCCTCCCCCTCGACGCGGCCGGCGCACCCGGCCAGCATGGCGCCTCCGCCATCCCGCCCGACAAGGCAAGCCATGCCCGACCCCGTTCCCGATCCGCTCGATGCGCTGATCATCGGCGCCGGCTTCGCCGGCCTCTACCAGCTGCACCTGCTGCGCGACCGCCAGAAGCTCGATGTGCTGGTGCTGGAAGCCGCAGGCGGCGTCGGCGGCACCTGGTACTGGAACCGCTACCCGGGGGCACGCTGCGATTCGGAAAGCTGGAGCTACTGCTTCAGTTTCGACGACCGGCTCGTGCAGGAATGGCAGTGGAGCGAGCGCTACCCGCGCCAGCCGGAAATCCTCCGCTATCTGAACCACGTGGCCGACCGGTTCGACCTGCGCAAGGATATCCGCTTCAACACCCGCGTCGCCGCGGCACGGTTCGACGAGGCATCCAATCTCTGGACCGTGACGACCGAGGCAGGCGGGGCATTCCGCGCGCGCTTCCTGATCACCGCAGTCGGCTGCCTGTCGGCGGCGAACATCCCGGAAATTCCCGGCCTCGAGACGTTCGAGGGGCAGTGCCACCACACCGGCGAATGGCCGTGCGACGGCGTCGATTTCGCGGGCCAGCGCGTCGGCCAGATCGGCACCGGCTCCACCGGCATCCAGGCAGCCCCGGTGATCGCGGCCGAGGCGGAACACCTCACCGTGTTCCAGCGCACGCCCAACTTCTCGTGCCCCGCGCAGAATTTTCCGCTCGACGATGCATTCCGCGCACGCATCAAGGCGACCTGGCCCGAGATCAAGGCGCGGATGAAAACCAATACCAGCGGCCATCCCTATCTGATCAGCGAGCGCAAGACGTTCGAGGTCAGCGCGACGGAACGCACCGCGCTCTACGAGGCGGCCTGGCAGCAGGGCGGCCTCGGCTTCCGCGCCACTTTCCAGGACATGATGGTGGACCAGGCAGCGAACGACGAAGCGGCTTCCTTCCTGCGCGGAAAAATCCGCGCCGTCGTGCATGATCCGGTGACGGCGGCAAGGCTGACCGCCTTCGACCATCCCTTCGCGACCAAGCGCCCGCCGATCGACACCGGGTATTTCGAGACCTTCAACCGCGACAATGTGCGGCTGGTCGACATCCGGGCCGATCCGATCGCCCGCATCACGAAGCGTGGCGTCCGGCTCGAAAGCGGCGAGGAAATCCCGCTCGACATCATCGTGTTCGCGACCGGCTTCGATGCGCTGACCGGCCCGCTGCTGAAGCTCGCGATCACCGGGCGCGACGGCACGCGGCTCGCCGACGCCTGGGCGGAAGGGCCGCAGACCTATC
>JADYYZ010000280.1 GCA_020853405.1 Acetobacteraceae bacterium | reverse complement strand
TGCACGGAAAGCCTGGCACTGGTCAGCAGCGACATGGCGGCCAGTTTCGGCGTCTTCCTGATCGCGGCCAGCGTCACCGGCCTGGGAAACGGCGCGACAGTCTTCATATCGACGCACACCCAGTCGCCCTTGGGGCCGTCGGGCGTCGCTGTCGGGTCGGGGTAGGCTTCCCGCGCCACCTCGACCACGCCCACGATCTCCTTGCCGATGTTGGAGTGGTAGAAGAAGGCAAGGTCGCCCTTCCGCATCGCCTTCAGGTTCAGCTTGGCGGAATGGTTGCGCACGCCGGTCCAGGGTTCGATGCCGGCCTGCACCTGGTGGTCCCAGCCGAACACATCGGGTTCGGACTTCACCAGCCAGTGCCGCACCCGGCCTAAGCCCCGACCTGCCTGCCGTCCTGCATGACGATGCGGAACGGGCGCAGCACCACGCTCTCGAAGATGCCGGCCTGCATATAGGGGTCCTGGGCGGCCAGCGCCTCGACCGCCTCGCGGCTGTCGCCTTCCCACAGGAACAGGCTGCCGACGGTTTTTCCGTCGGCATCCATCATCGGCCCGCCCATCCTGAGCTTCGCGCCCTGGGCGGCGATCCATTCCAGGTGCTTCGGGCGCACGGCGAGGCGGCGTTCCAGCGCCCCCGGCTTGTCGGTGCAGACGGCGACGAACAGCATGGAGGGCTCCTTGATGGGGGCAGGCGGCCAAGTTCCGGCAGGGCGGGGGCGCGCTGTCAACCCTTCTGATGCGGGCCGGTTCGGCCTATATCGGGCGCCACGATGGCCGACCTGCTGAACCGTTACGCGAACCCAGGCCGCTTCATGCGGGCATCGGGGCCGGTGGTGCCCTGGGCGCTTGGGCTTGGTGTTGGGCTTTGCCTGGCCGGCCTTGGCTGGGGCCTGGTGTTCGCCCCGCCCGACTGGCAGCAGGGCGACACCGTGCGGATCATGTATCTGCACGTGCCGTCCGCCTGGCTGGCGATGGGGCTTTATCTGGGCCTTGGTGCCAGTGCCGCGCTGGCGCTGGTCTGGAAGCACCCGCTGGCGGAACTGGCGGGCAGCGCGATCGCGCCGGTGGGGGCGGCGTTCACCGTGGTCTGCCTCGCCACCGGCAGCCTGTGGGGGCGGCCGATGTGGGGCGCCTGGTGGGTGTGGGATGCAAGGCTGACCAGCGTGCTGGTGCTGCTGTTCCTGTATGCGGGCTACCTCGCACTGGCCGGGGCGTTCGATGATCCCCGCCGCGGCGGGCGGGCGGCGTCGATCCTCGCCCTGGTCGGGCTGGTGAATCTTCCGATCATCAAGTTCAGCGTCGACTGGTGGAACACGCTGCACCAGCCCGCCTCGGTGACGCGGCTGGCAGCGCCGGGCATCCATGTCGAGCTGCTGCTGCCGCTGCTGGTCGCCGGCCTTGGCTTCGCGCTGCTGGGGATTGGGCTGGTGCTGTTGCGGCTGCGCACGGAAGTGCTGCTGGCGCGGGCGCGCGCGCTGCAGGAAGCCCGGGTCGTGCGCGCGGCCTCGATGGAAGGGGCCCCGGCATGACCGGCTACCTCGCGATGGGCGGGCACGGCCTGTTCGTCTGGGGCGCCTATGGCGTGGCCCTGCTGGTGCTGGGCGGGCTTGGCCTGCTGTCCTGGCGCGGCTACCGCGCCGCCCGGGCGGAAGTTTCGCGGCTGGAAGCGATGGCCGGGCGCGGCCCTCGATGAGCACGCCGGCGCCGAAACCAGCGCGCACCCTGGCAGCGACGCGCCGCCGGCGGCGGCTCTGGCTGCTGCTTCTGGCCGGGCTTGGCCTGGGCAGCGCGACGGCGCTGACGCTCGCTGCCTTCCAGGACAACCTGGTGTTCTTCCACTCGCCCTCGGACATCGCGGCGAAGCCGCCGCGGCCCGGCCAGGCGATCCGCATCGGCGGCCTGGTCGAGGCAGGCAGCGTCGCCCGCGGCGAGGCCGGCCACGAGATCCGCTTCCGCATCACCGATGGCGCGCATGAGGTGCCGGTCGTCTATCAGGGCGTGCTGCCCGACCTGTTCCGCGAGGGCCAGGGCGTGGTGGCGAACGGCGCGCTCGATCCGTCCGGCGTGTTCCGTGCCCGCGAGATCCTGGCCCGCCACGACGAGACCTACATGCCGCCCGAGGTCGCCGACGCGCTGAAGCGAAGCGGCCACTGGCAGTACGGCGAGCCACCGCCGCCGGCCGCCAGCTGGAACACGCTGGAGCCGGGCAGGGCGCCGCGGCCGGGGAGCTAGCGATGGCCGAGCTCGGGCATTTCGCGCTGGCGCTGGCAACGGCACTGGCCGTCGCGCAGGCGATCCTGCCGCTTCTCGGTGCGCGCCTGGGCGAGGTGCGGGGCGCTGCCCTGATGCAGGCCGGGCCGGCCGCCGCGTTCGGCCTGCTGCTGTGCGTGGCGGTCGCCTTCGCCAGCCTGATGCACGCCTATGCGACCAGCGACTTCTCGGTCGTCAACGTGGTCGAGAACAGCCACAGCCTGAAGCCGATGCTCTACAAACTCACCGGCACCTGGGGCAACCACGAAGGCTCGATGCTGCTGTGGGTGCTGATGCTGGCCGGCTGCGGGGCGGCGGTCGCGGCATTCGGGCGCAACCTGCCCGCCGTGCTGCGTGCCGACGTGCTTTCCGTGCTGGGCATGATCGCGGCCGGCTTCCTGCTGTTCACGCTGCTGACCAGCAACCCGTTCCAGCGCGTCTTTCCGCCGCCGCTCGAAGGGCGCGACCTCAACCCGCTGCTGCAGGATCCCGGCCTCGCGCTGCATCCGCCGTTCCTGTACGCGGGCTATGTCGGGTTCTCGGTGGCGTTCGCGTTCGCCTCGGCCGCCCTGATCGAAGGCAGGGTCGATGCCGCCTGGGGCCGCTGGGTGCGGCCGTGGGTGCTGGCCGCCTGGCTGCTGCTGACGCTCGGCATCGCGCTCGGCTCGTGGTGGGCCTATTACGAGCTCGGCTGGGGCGGCTACTGGTTCTGGGACCCGGTCGAGAACGCCAGTTTCATGCCGTGGCTGCTCGGCACCGCGCTGCTGCACAGCGCGATCGTGGTCGAGAAGCGCGAGGCGCTGAAGGTCTGGACCATCCTGCTTGCCATCCTGTGCTTCTCGCTGTCCCTGATCGGCACCTTCCTGGTGCGCTCGGGCGTGCTGAACAGCGTGCATGCGTTCGCGACCGACCCCGCCCGCGGCGTGTTCATCCTGGGGCTGCTGGTGGTGGCGATCGGCGGCAGCCTTGCCCTGTTCGCCTGGCGGGCGCCGGCGCTGACGCCGAAGGGCTTCTTCGCGCCGGTCTCGCGCGAGGGGGCATTGCTGCTGAACAACCTGTTCCTGGCCAGCGCCTGTGCCGCGGTCGCGATCGGCACGCTCTATCCGATCTTCGCCGACCTGCTGCTCGGTGCCCGCATCACCGTCGGGCCGGCCTTCTTCAACAGCACCTTCCTGCCGATGATGGCACCGCTGGTGCTGGTGCTGCCGGCAGGCGCGATGCTGCCCTGGAAGCGGGCCGATCTCGGCGGCGCGTTGCAACGGCTCCGGCTCGCCGCCGCGCTGGCCGCGATCGTGCTGGTCGGCGGGCTGGTGCTGTCGGGCCAGGCCGTGCTGCCGGTGCTGGGGCTTGCCGCCGCCACCTGGATCGCCGCCGGTTCGCTGATCGAGATCGCCGGCCGCGCGCGCTGGAGCCTTGCGCGCCTCTTGCGCCTGCCCGGGGCGGCGATCGGCATGAGCATCGCCCATCTCGGGCTTGCCGTCAGTATCGCCGGCATTTCCGGCATGGGATTTGCCACCGAGGGGATCGCGCTTCTGCGCCCCGGCGAGACGATCGAGGTCGGCGGCACCACCATCCGTTTCGAGGGCATCACCCGCGCCCAGGGCCCGAACTACACGGCCGAGCGTGCGCAGCTCGCGGTGATCAACCCCGACCGCAGCGTGCGCTTTGCCATGCACCCGGAAAAGCGGTTCTTCCCCAGCCAGCGCATGAGCACGACCGAAGCCGCGATCGAGACCAACCTGCTGCGCGACCTCTATGCGGTGCTGGGCGATGTGGTGCCCGAGCGGAATGCCGCCGTGATCCGGGTGCACGTCAATCCGCTGGCGCCCTGGATCTGGCTTGGCGCCGTGGTGATGGCGCTGGGCGGCCTCACGAGCCTTGCCGACCGCCGCCACCGGGTCGGCGCGCCTTCGCGCAGGCGGCCAGCCCAGGCGGCGGCCGCTTCCGGGGTTGCGGCGGAATGATCGGGCGCCGGCTGCTGTTCGCCGCACCGCTCGTTGGCCTCGCCGGCGGTGCCGCGGGCTTCTATGCCTACATGGCCTCGGGGCGGGACCCGCGCGGCGTGCCCTCGGCGCTGGTCGGGCGCAGCCCGCCCGGCTTCGACCTCGACCCGCTGTTCGAGGGCGCGCCCCGCCTGACCGAGGCTGCGTTCACCCCCGGCCGGCCGACGCTGCTGAACTTCTTCGCCTCCTGGTGCGCGCCCTGCCGCATCGAGCATCCGCAGCTGATGCGTCTCGGCCGCGAAGGCATCAACCTGCTTGGCATCGCCTACAAGGACCGGCCGGCGGATACGCGCCGCTTCCTTGCCGAGCTGGGCGACCCGTTCCGCCTGATCGGCAAGGATTCCTCGGGTCGCACCGCGATCGAGTTCGGCGTCTATGGCGTGCCTGAAAGCTACGTCGTCGATGGCGGCGGCATCGTGCGCTGGCGCTTCGCCGGCGCGCTCTCGGCCGAGGTCGTGCAGGACCAGCTGCGCCCGCTGCTGCGGCGGTACGGCTGATGTGGCGCGCGCTGATGCTGGCGCTGGTCGCTCTGCCGGCGCTGGCGACGCAGGGGCTCGCGACGCCGGACCCGCGCGAGATGCTGGCGGACCCTGCCCAGGAAGCGCGCGCGCGCGACATCGGCAGGGGCTTGCGCTGCCTCGTCTGCCAGAACCAGAGCATCGATGAATCGAACGCGGACCTCGCGCGCGACCTGCGCCTGCTGGTGCGCGAACGCATCGAAGCCGGCGACAGCGACCAGCAGGTGCTGGCCTTCGTCACAAGCCGCTACGGCGACTATGTGCTGCTGACCCCGCCGTTCAAGCCATCGACCGCGCTGCTGTGGCTCGGGCCGCTCCTCGTGTTCCTGGCGGCCGGCAGCGGCGCTGCCCTTTATCTGCGCCGCCGCGCCAGGGCCGAGGCCGTGGCGCCGCTGTCGGAAGCCGAGCGCAAGCGGCTTGCGAAACTGCTGGACGACCCGGCATGAATCTCGGGCTGCCGTGGCTCTACCTGCTCGCGCTGCCGGCGGGGCTTGCGTTCCTGCTGCCGCTGCTGCGACGCCGC
>JADYYZ010000279.1 GCA_020853405.1 Acetobacteraceae bacterium | reverse complement strand
TCAGCGGCATCACCGATCTGCGCACCGGCCCGATGCCGACGCTGACGGTCGGCGCAGGCAAGCAGTATGCGACACTTGCCGCCGCCATCGCCGCCGCGCGCGATGGCGACGTGATCGGGATCGATGCCGGCACCTATGTCAACGACTTCGCGACCATCAACACCCGGATCACGATCACAGGCGTCGGCGGCATGGCCAACCTGGTCGCCACCGGCACGATCGGGAACGGCAAGGGCATTCTGGTGACCAACACCGACGTCACCATCCAGAACCTTTCCTTCTCGGGCGCGACGGTCGCCGACATGAACGGCGCCGGCATCCGCTACCAGGGCGGCAACCTGGTCGTGAAGGACAGTCTTTTTCATGACAACCAGAACGGCATCCTGGCGAACGCCAGCGCCACCGGCACGATCAGCATCGACGATTCGGAGTTCCGCAACAACGGCGCCGGCGACGGCTACAGCCACGGCATTTATGTCGGCGGCATCGCGAAGCTCACCATCACCGACAGCCTGTTCCGCAACGCCAATGTGGGCCACGAGATCAAGAGCCGCGCCCAGGAAACGACCATCACCAACAGCCGCATCTTCGACGAGGCGGACGGCACCGCGAGCTACAGCATCGACCTGCCGAACGGCGGCAGGGCGGTGCTGCGCGGCAATGTCATCGAACAGGGCAGCCTCAGCCAGAACCCTGCGATCATCCATTTCGGCGGCGAGGGCGCGCCCTATGCCGGGTCGAGCCTGCTGGTCGAGGACAACGTGGTGGTGAACCACCTCGCCTCTTCGTCGGCGCGCATGCTGCTGAACCAGACCGGCATCACGGCGAGCCTGGTCGGCAACGATGTCTACGGGCTGGCGAACGGCCAGATCGCGTCAGGCCCGGCGAACGTTTCCGGCACGGTCTTTCTCGGCGCCGACCCGCCGCTCGATACCAGCGCGCCCTGGGCGCTGCTGGGCTAGCTCCTACTCGGTCGCCGCCAGCGGCAACGCGCCCCGCGCCAGCCTCGGTGGCGGCACCCAGGGCCGGTCGCCGCGCGCGGCGCGGTCGCTGACCACCAGCGCGCCATCCGGGTGCAGCCACACCGCGTGCGGGCCGTCGCGCCACACGTCGAACCGGTCGATCACGACGCTGCCGCCGCAGCGCATACGCAGGGGTTCGTGGCCGACGATCACCGGCACCGCGCCGCACAGGCTGGCGGGCGCCGGCCCCTGCGGCACGATCGCGATCTCGCCGACCCGGCAGAACGGCAGGCCGCAGGCAAGTGCCACCGGCGGCGGATCGCCGGCGCGCCGGCGCGACACCTCCAGCGCGAACAGGCTGGCTCCCTGGGCGCGCGCATAGAACATCTGCCCGCCATGGTTCACCGCGATCACGCGCGCATCGGCCGAAACCACCAGGTCGGGCGGCACGTGCAGCGCCGGCGACAGCATGCCCAGCACGAACAGCGGCAGGCCGGCAAGACGAAGCCGCGTGCGCAGCAGGCACAGCAGCACGAGGCCCAGCGTGCACGCGAGCAACCCCCACATCGGCATCGCCGGCAGCGACGGCGCCGCCCCTGGCCAGGCGGCGACCGCATGCGCCACCACAAGAATCGCGCGGCAGCCATACCCCATCGCGACCAGCGCTGCCCACTCCAGCCCGAACGGCATCAGCAGCATCGCCAGCATGCCGGCCGGCATCACCAGGAAACTGGTCAGCGGCACCGCGACCGCATTGGCGGCGACGCCATAAAGGCTCGCGCGCTGGAAATGGAACGCCGCATAGGGCGCGGTGGCGAGGCTCGCCAGCACGCTGGTCACGACCAATCCTGCCAGCACCATCAGCACGCGCCGGGCCGGGCCGGCCCGTTCCAGCCAGCGCGGCAGGCGGCCGCGAAGCGCCTCGAACCCCGCGATCAGCGCCGCGACGGCGGCGAAACTCATCTGGAAACTGGCCGAGGCGAGCGCATCGGGCCGGATCGCCAGCACCACGAGCGCTGCCAGCCCGAGCGCGCGCAGGCTGATCGCGTTGCGCCCGGCCAGCAGCGCCAGCACCACCAGCGCCGCCATCAGGAAACTGCGCTGCATCGGCACCTCGGCGCCGGTGAGCCCCATGTAGAACCCGCCCCCGGCAAGCCCCGCGACCAGCGCCATCGCCTTGATCGGAAGCCTGAGCGCCGCCCACTCCCACAGCGCCAGCAGCAGGCGCAGCACCACGAACAGCGTGCCCATCACGATGCCGATATGCAGGCCCGAGACCGACAGCAGGTGCGACAGCCCGGAATCGCGCATCGCCTGCGCATCGCCCGCGCCGATGCCGCTCTGCTGGCCGGTCAGCAGCGCGGCCGCGATCGCGCCGTCGGGACCCGGCAGCACGGCGCGGGTGCGCGCCACGACGTCGCGTCGCAGGCGCGCGAACCAGCCGGAAAGGCCGGTCGCCTCGGCCACGCTCGTGCTCCCGAGCCGCTCGACCGGCCCCAGCGCGATGCCGAACCCGGCGGCGCCGCCGAAGAAGGCAGCGCGCTGGAAATCGAAGGCGCCCGGTTCGGCCGGGGCCGATGGCGGGCGCAGCAGCGCACGCACCCGAACCCTCTCGCCCGGCTGCAGCACCGCCGGGTCGCCGGCACGCAGGCGGAGCCGCAAGGTGCGCCGAAGCGGCGTCGTGCGCCCCTCCCACATCGCATCGGCAAGCGTCGCCCGCTGCCCCTGCGGCAGGGCGACGACATCGGCGATTCGCGCCTCCAGCACGACCGCGCGCGGCGGCAGCGGCTCGACCACCGCCGCCAGGTTGGCGCGCGCCTGGATCGCGGCGAAGCCCAGCGCCATCGCGAGTGCTGCGGCACCAGCCGCGCGCAGCGGCGCGATCGCACGGCCGGCCAGCAGCAGCCCGAGCGCCAGCAGCACCACCACCGCACCGAGGCGGGGATCTGGCTCCTGCGTCAGCGCCAGATAGAGCGCGATGCCGGCGCCGAACGCGACCGGCAGCCACAACGCCGCGCCGCCTGCCTCCTCGGCCGCGAGCGCCGCCAGCCAGCCGGGCATGACCGGCCGTGCCCGGCCGAACGGCAGCCGTGCCCGCGCAACCATCCTGGCGGCCAGCGCAACCATGACGCGCAATCTACAGGGTTCCCCGCGCACATGGTAAACGCCGCGTGCCGCCTCCGTCGTCAGCAATCAGTTGTCAGTCAGCAAAATGACCGTAGTCTGCCGCTTCGCCCCCTCGCCCACCGGCTATCTGCATATCGGCGGTGCCCGTACCGCGCTCTTCAACTGGCTGTTCGCCCGCCGCCATGGCGGCAGATTCCTGCTCAGGATCGAGGATACCGACCGCGAGCGCAGCACCGAGGCAGCGGTCGGCCAGATCACGGAAAGCCTCGCCTGGCTCCGGCTCGACCACGATGGCGAGGTCGTGCGCCAGAGCACGCGCGAAAGCCGCCATCGCGAGGTGGCGGAACAGCTGCTGGCCGAGGGCAAGGCCTATCTCGCATTCGACACGCCCCAGGAACTGGAGGCGATGCGGGCGAAGGCGACGGCCGAGAAGCGGCCGCCCCGCTACGACGGCACCTGGCGCGATCGCGACCCCGCCACGGCGCCGCCGGGCAGCAAGGGGGCGATCCGCATCAAGGCCCCGCGCGAGGGCGAGAGCGTGGTCGAGGACCTGGTGCAGGGCGCGGTGCGCGTGCCCAACGCCGAGCTCGACGACATGATCATCCTGCGCAGCGACGGCACGCCGACCTACCTGCACGCCGTGGTGGTCGACGACCACGACATGGGCATCACCCACGTGATCCGCGGCGACGACCACCTGACCAACAGTTTTCGCCAGCTGATGGTCTATCGCGGCATGGGCTGGGCGCCGCCTGCGTTCGCCCACATCCCGCTGATCCATGGCGAGGATGGCGCCAAACTCTCGAAGCGGCACGGTGCCGTCGGCGTGCTGGAGTTCCGCGACCAGGGATACCTGCCCGAGGCGGTGGCGAACTATCTGCTGCGGCTCGGCTGGGGCCGGGGCGACATCGAGCTGATCCCGATCGCCGAGGCGGTGCAGCTGTTCGACCTTGCCGATGTCGGCCGCTCCGCCTCGCGGTTCGACTACAGGAAGCTCGCGCACGTCAACGGCGTCTATCTGCGTGCCGCCGACAATGACCGGGTGCTTGGCGAGACGGTGGCCCGGCTTGCCAGGCGCGGGGTCGCGGTGTCGGTGGTGGCGATGGGCCGGATCACGGCGCTGATTCAGGGGCTGAAGGAGCGTGCCAGCACCTTCGAGGAGGTGGCCGATGCCGCGATGTTCCTGACCACCGACGGCAGCGTGCCGGCGATGGAGCCGAAGGCGCACGCGATGCTCACGCTCGATGCGCGGACGATGCTGGCCGCCTGGCGCGACCTGGTGGCCGGCGGAGAATGGACGGCACCGGCGCTGGAGGCGGCGACACGCGGCTTCGCCGCTGCCCGCGGGGTGAAGCTCGCGGCGGTGGCGCAGCCGGTGCGGGCGGCGGTCACGGGCAGCCTGGCAAGCCCGCCGCTGTTCGACGTGCTGGCCGCGCTGGGCCGGGAGGAGACCGTCGCGCGCCTCGATTCAGCGTGATCGTTTGCCTCACGGAATTTGTCGGTAGATTTTACATTGGGGCGCGCCGGCCGGGTTCGGCGGCGGCGCGGTACTTGGAATTCGTAGGAAATCCCTCATTGGCACCTTGTTTGCTTCGAGGATGCCGCGAACTCATCCGGGGGATATTCGAGCGATGCGCGTTTCACTCCTGGCGGCTGCAACCGCACTTGTCATCGGCACCACCGGGGCCGCGCTCGCCGCGCCGAACCTGGTGGTCAACGGCAGTTTCGAAAACCCGACGCCGGGCACCGGCCTTACCGGCTGGACCATCGGCGGCGTCGACCTCCAGGGCTATCCGCCGGTTGCGATCTATTACGGCGCTGCCCAGCCCTACCCGAACGGCGCCTTCGGCGAGGCAGTGCCGCACAACAACGCGCCGACCAACTCGCCCGACGCGGTCGGCGACCGCGCTGCCTATTTCGTCACCGACCTCGCCAACAACCAGTCGCTGACCCAGCTCGTGCATCTGATGCCCGGCATCTACCAGATCGGCTTCAGCGCCTATGCACCGCTGAACGGCTACAACAACACCGGTGATGCGACCTTCCAGGGCATCGTCGCCAGCCTGTCGCTGGCCAACTACTCGGTGCATGGCGGCGTCGCCCAGACCTGGCACACCTATGGCGGCGCCACCACCATCGCGTCCGAGGGCGATTACCTGGTCCAGTTCGTGTTCAACACCAACCACGTTCCCTCGGCCGACGTGGTGATCGATCAGGTCTACATCATCGCGGGCAATCCGCCGATCGGGGTGCCCGAACCGGCAACCCTCGCCCTGTTCGGCCTGGGCCTCGCCGGGCTGGGGCTTGCCCGCCGCCGCCGCTGAGGCGCATCTGCTGAGCGTGCGCTGCGCCGGCCGTTCCGCGGCCGGCGCATTGCTTTCCGCCAGAGGCCGTGCGGGCAGGCCGTGCGGGCAGGCCGTGCGGGCTGGACGGGCGTAAGGCAGGCGCCTATTGGCATCGGCGCCCTGCCCAGGGGCACCCGGAAAACACCTGCCGCGACGAGCCGTCATGCCCGCCAGAAACCCTCCCCGCCGAACCCGGATCGCGATCTGCTGCCAGGGCGGCGGCAGCCAGACCGCTTTCACCGCCGGCGCGCTCAAGGCCCTGTTGCAGGAAGGCGTGCAGGACGAGTTCAACCTGGTCACCGTGACCGGCACCTCGGGCGGGGCGATCTGCGCTGCCCTCGCCTGGTTCGGGCTCCGCCGGGGCGATCCGGCCCCCTGGGCGCGGCTTGAGTCGTTCTGGCAGGCCAACACGGCGCAGACGCTGCCCGAGCAGATGTTCAACGACGCCATGGTCGGCACCCTGCGCACGGTCAGCCGCGGCCACCTTCCGGTGATGCAGACCAGCCCGGCGGCGCCGATGATGCAGCTGCTGACCAGCCTCACCGGCATGATGATGCGCCCGGAGTTCTTCGACCTCGGCCTGCTGCTGGAGCGCCACATCGACTTCGCCGAGGTCGCGCGCTGGGGCACCGAGGCGGCAGTGCCCAACCTGCTGATGGGCGCGGTCGACATCCTGGCCGGCCAGCTCCGCGTCTTCAGCTCGCGGCTCGACAC
>JADYYZ010000278.1 GCA_020853405.1 Acetobacteraceae bacterium | reverse complement strand
CGGCATGATGCTGGCGGCCACACCGGCGCCGATCGAGACGCTCTCCAACGCCAACAAGCTGCTGGCCAACCGCATCGCGATCATGGAGCGCGAGGCGCTGGCCGGCGCCGGGCACGAGGCCGCGATCGCCGAGGCCAGGGCCAAGCTGGAATCCGACACCGCGACGCTCGAGGCGCTGCAGGCGCGCTGGGAGCAGGAGAAGGCGCTGGTCGCCGAGGCCACCCAGCTGCGCACCGAACTCGAAGGCGGCATCGCCGAGGCGGACCGGCCGGCAAGGCAGGCGGCGCTGAAGGCGAAGCTCGACGAGCTCGGTGCCGTGCAGGGCGAGAGCCCGCTGGTGCTGCCCTTCGTCGATGCCCAGGCGGTGGCTGCGATCGTCGGCGACTGGACCGGCATTCCGGTGGGGCGGATGCTGAAGGACGAGATCACCACCGTGATGGAGCTCGACCAGCGCCTGAAGGAGCGCGTGGTCGGCCAGGACCACGCGCTGGAGGTGATCGCCAAGACCGTGCAGACGGCGCGCGCCGGCCTTGGTGACCCGCGCAAGCCGATCGGCGTCTTCATGTTCGTCGGCACCTCGGGCACCGGCAAGACCGAGACCGCGCTGGCGCTCGCCGATCTCCTGTACGGCGGCGACCAGGCGCTGACCGTGATCAACATGAGCGAGTTCAAGGAGGAGCATAAGGTCAGCATGCTGGTCGGCAGCCCGCCGGGCTATGTCGGCTATGGCGAAGGCGGCGTGCTGACGGAAGCGGTGCGCCGCCATCCCTACTCGGTGGTGCTGCTCGACGAGGTGGAGAAGGCACATCCCGGCGTGCAGGACGTGTTCTTCCAGGTGTTCGACAAGGGCATGCTGCGCGACGGCGAGGGGCGCGACATCGATTTCAAGAACACGCTGATCATCCTGACTTCGAACGCTGCCACCGAGCTGATGCACAAACTGTGCGCGGATCCGGAAACGCGCCCGACCCCGGACGCACTCGCGGAAGCCATCCGCCCCGAACTGCTGAAGAACTTCAAGCCGGCCTTCCTCGGCCGCGTCACCATCGTGCCCTATTATCAGCTGGACGACGCGACGATCCGGCTGATCGTCGGCATGAACCTGAGGAAGATCAGCCGGCGGGTGCGCGAGACCTACAAGGCCGAGACGAGTTTCGCGCCGGAACTGGTCGAGGCGATCGCGAAGCGCTGCACCGAGGTGGAGAGCGGGGCGCGCAACATCGAGCAGATCATCAGCCGCACCATGCTGCCGGAACTGGCCGCCCGCTTCCTGGCCAGGATGGCGGAAGGGACGACGGTCGGGCACCTGCATGTGGGCATGGACGCGGCCGGCAATTTCGAATACGCACTGACTTGAACACGCTCCCGCCGCCCTGCCTCGCCGGTGAAGCCGCAGCGCACCGGCGTGGCGCGAAACGATCGGGCGGAAGCTGCGGGAATTTCCGAGGTTCTATACACGTTCGCATGGACGGGGCGGGCAATTTCGGTTATCTTTGAAACCGAAAAGAGACATGAAAATCCGCGCCGGTTGTAGGGGCCGGGCGGTTGGCGTGGGCGGTTGCGCCCCGGATCACGATGCGGAATCGCTTCGCGGCATCGGGCCAACCGCGGGGAGAGATTTTCCGGCCCGGTGGGACAGATGACGCGCGCGGGGCCTCCACCCGCGGCATCCAGGAGACGGGAACACATGCCGATCTACATGGATTTCGAGGGCATCAAGGGTGACGCGACCGACAAGGACCACAAGAAGTGGATCGTGGTCGACAGCTGCCAATGGGGCGTGGGCCGCGGCATCAGCACCCCCACCGGCGCCGCCGCCAAGCGCGAATCCTCGAACCCCTCGGTCGCCGAGGTGGTGATCACCAAGCCGCTTGATGTCGCCTCGGGCAAACTGTTCGGCGAATCGCTGGTCGGCGTGACCGGCAAGAAGGTGAAGTTCCACTTCGCCGCCACCGACGGCAAACTCTATCTGGAGCTCGCGCTCGAGAACGTGCTGGTCAGTTCCTACAGCCTCTCCTCGGGCGGCGACCGCCCCAGCGAGAGCTGGAGCCTCAACTTCACCAAGATCGAGTACACGCCCTACGAGACCGACGAGAAGGGCGCCCAGGGCAAGTCGCCGTCGCGCGTCACGTTCGACGTCTCGTCCAACGTCAAGGGCTGATCGATCGCACCGGGTGATCGAACACTGGCCATCCACTGGGCCATCCACCCGGGCATGATCCCGGGCATCGCCGCGCCGGGCCGGGCCGCGCCAACGTCGCAGCCCGGCCCCATGCGGCACTGCCGCCACCCGTAGGGCGTCATCGCGAACCATGCCTGTCCGCGATCTGCCAGCACAGACCAAGCGTGCGCTCCGTATCGACGCACCGGCGGCGCCGGACAAGTTCCTGCTGGTCGGCCTGTCGGGCGAGGAAGCGGTGAACGGGCTTTATCGCTACACGCTCGATCTCGTCTCCAACGACGATTCCATCACCCCCGACACGCTGCTCGGCAGCAGCGTCAGTTTCGGCGTGATCGAGGGCCTGGCCCCGGACGAAGGGCTGGAGCCGCTGTGGTGGAACGGCATCGTCTCGCGGTTCGGTGGCGGGCTGAACGCGGGCGAGGACCTCTTTTCCTACCGGATGGAGGTGGTGCCGAAACTGTGGCTGGCCGGGCTGAAGAAGCGCAGCCGCACCTTCGAGAACAAGACCGCCACCGACATCATCAACCAGGTGCTGAACGAGTACGGCATCCGGCCGACGATCAAGGGCCAGCTCGACCAGACCTCGCAGAAGATCGTCACCCAGTTCCAGGAAACCGACCTGTCGCTTTTCATGCGCGTGGTCGAGCTGGCGGGAGGCTGCTGGTACTTCAATCACACGAAGGAAAGCCACACCCTGGTGGTCGGCGCCGGAACCGCTG
>JADYYZ010000277.1 GCA_020853405.1 Acetobacteraceae bacterium | reverse complement strand
CTGGCGGGGGTCCTACGTGCACGAAGCGTGGCTGGTGGCAGCGATTCTGGCGGGGATGATCGCCGGCGGGCTGGCCGTGCTGGTGCTGCGGCCCGACCGCCGCCCGGCCCTTGCCGCCGCCGAAGCCGCGCGCGACGCGGCAACCCTGCGCATCGCGGCGCTGGAGCAGGCGGCAGGCCGCGAAGCCGAGGCACGCCTCGCCGACCGCCAGCAGCTGGAGGCGCAGGCCAAGGAGATCGGCGGCCTGCGCACCAGGGCCGAGGCGCTGGCCGCCCAGCTCGGCGAACAGGCCGAGACCCGCGCCGCCCTTGCCGAAAAATTCCGCCTGCTTGCCGCCGAGACGCTGGAGGCGACGACGAAACGGCTGGTCGAGCAGTCGCGCGAGCGGCTCGACCCCATGCTGAAGCCGCTGGCCGACCAGCTCGGCGATTTCCGAAAGCGCGTCGACGAGGTCTATGCCGAGGAGGCGAAGCAGCGCATCGGCCTCGAGAAGCAGATCGAGGCGACGCTCAAGGTCAGCCAGCTTGTGGGCACCCAGGCCGACGCGCTCGCCCAGGCGCTGAAGGGGCAAAGCCAGACCCGCGGCCATCTGGGCGAGGTGATGCTGGAACAGGTGCTGCAGGCGGCCGGGCTCGAGCCCGATGTCAGCTACGTGGTGCAGGGCAAGGGCATGGAGATCCGCGCCGAGGATGGATCGCGCCAGCGCCCCGACGTGATCGTGCGGCTGCCCGACGAGAAATGCATCATCATCGACAGCAAGGTTGCGCTGGTCGATTTCCTGGCCTGGGCCGACGCTGCCGACGACGCCGCGCGCGAGCGCGCCATGGCGTCGTTCCGGACCGCCGTGCGCGGCCACGTCAACGACCTGTCGCGCAAGCACTACCCCGATGCCGTGAAACTGCGCAGCACCGATTTCGTGCTGCTGTTCATGCCGTTCGAGGCGGCACTGGGCCTCGCGCTGCGGGCCGACCCCGACCTGTTCGCGATGGCCTGGCAGAAGGGCATCGCGCTGGTCGGCCCGAACACCCTGATGATGGCGATGCGGGTGGTGGCCGAGACCTGGAGCAGCGAGCGGAGCCGGCGAAGCGCCTCGGAGATCGTCGAGGTGGCGGCGAAACTCTATGACCAGCTGGCCGACGCATCGCGGGCCTTCGCGAAGGCCCGCGCGGCGATCGCCGAGGCCGGCAGGGCGCACGACGAGGGGGTCGGGCGGCTGTTCGAGATCAGGGGCAATGTGCGCGCCCGCGCCGACCAGCTGCGCAAGCTTGGCGTCAAGAACCGCAAGGAGATCGTCGCCTCGTCGCCCGACGCGCTCGGCGCGGCGGACGGCGAGGACGAGGACGACGCGGCGTCCGACCGGAAGCCGGGCCGGATGGAACTGCCCGCGCCATCGCCCGGGAAATGAGCGCCGGCACATTCCGCTTGCGTGGTACCGTGCCGCCGACGCTATGCTCCCGCCCGCCGCGACCCTCCGCGGTCCCTCCGGGAGAAAGAAAACCGTGATGCTGAACCGTCGAATGCTGCTCGCGGCCGCCGCGGCAGCACCCGTGCTTGGCCTGCGCGCCGCCGATGCCGCCGCCCCGTTCATCAACGCCCCGGCGCCGGCGTACTATCGCTTCAAGCTCGGCCAGTTCGAGATCACCGTGGTCAGCGACGGCCCGCTGATCCTGCCGGCGCCCGACCAGGTGATGTCGGAAGCCCCCAAGCCCGACATCGAGCGGATGCTGAAGGCGGCACGCCTGCCCACCAACACCTGGATCGGCCCGCAGAACCTGGTGGTCGTGAACACCGGCCGCAACCTGGTGCTGTTCGATACCGGCATGGGCGACCGGTCGAAGGCGATGGGCCCGAACAACGGGCACCTGATGCGCAACCTGGCACTGGCCGGGATTGATCCCGCCAGCATCGACGTGGTCTGCATCACGCACGCCCATATCGACCATTGCTGGGGCCTCGTGGATGCGCGCGACCGCCTGAACTTCCCCAATGCACGGGTGGCGCTGAGCCAGGCCGACTTCGATTTCTGGACGCAGGAATCGCTCCTGAACAACCCGGCGACGCGCGACTTCGTGCTGTACACCCGCACCAACCTGCTGCCGGTGAAGGACCGCCTGATCGCGGTTCGCGACGGCGCCGAGGTGGTGCCCGGGATCACCGCGGTCGCGACGTTCGGCCACACCGCCGGGCATCATTCCTACCTGATCGAAAGCGAGGGCAAGAAACTGCTGAATACCGGCGATGTCGCCCATCACCCGGTGCTGCAGCTGCGCCACCCGGAATGGAAGGTGATCGCCTGGGACAGCGACCCGGCGGCGGGTTCGGCGACGCGCCGGCGCGTGCTGCAGCAGCTGGCAACCGATGGCACGCCGGCGATCTTCTATCACTTCCCGTTCCCCGGCCTCGGCACCGTCGCGCCGTCGGGCGATGCCTTCGCCTGGCTGCCGACGCCGATCAACGAAGGCTGAGCCAGGCCACCAAGGCTCAGGCGGCTGCCGGCAGGGCAGCCGCCGCTTCGGCGATCAGTGCGAAACTTCGCCGTCGCGCCTCGGCATCGAAGCAGGGCGCGAGGATCGCCACCTCGTCGGCCTGGTGCAATCGCGCCAGGGCAGCAAGCCGGGCCGCGACCGCTTCGGCAGCACCGACCAGCGCGCCTTCGCGCCAGCGCGCAAGGCTCGCTTCCTCGGCCGGCGACAGCTGCTCATGCGCCAGCGCATCGGGCGGCGGCATCGGCAGGAACTGGCCGCGGTCGCGCCGGATGCGCATCAGCGCGCGCGACTGCGCGTGGTGCGCTGCCTCGGCCTCGGTGGCGGCGGCCAGCGCGAACACCGCGACGGCGGCGCGCGGCGTGGCGCACCACGGCGATGGCCGGAACAGGCGCCGGTAAAGCGCGATCACCGCCTCGCCGCCGCGTTCGGTGATGAAGTCGGCGAAGCAGTACGGCAGGCCGAAATGCGCCGCCGCGCGGGCGCCGAAATCGGAACTGCCCAGCATCCAGACCTCGGGCCGGGTCGGCACCTCGGGGCCGGCGCGCACGCCCAGCAGCGGGTGCCCTTCCGGCAGGCCGTCGCCCAGGTAATGCAGCAGGTCGAACACCTGGCCGGGGAAATGATCGGCACCCTGCTGGGCAGCAAGCGGGTTCAGCGCATACGCGGTCATGCCGTCGCTGCCGGGTGCCCGCCCCACCCCGAGATCGACGCGGCCGGGATGCAGGGCCTCGAGCACGCGAAACTGTTCCGCCACCTTCAGCGCGGCATAGTGCGGCAGCATCACGCCGGCGCTGCCGACGCGGATATGCGTGGTTGCAGCGAGCAGGGCACCGGCCAGGATTTCCGGCGCGCTGCCGGCGTGCGCGGCACTGTTGTGATGCTCGGCGAGCCAGTAGCGGCGATAGCCGTGCCGTTCGACCCAGGGCGCGAGTGCCACGGTTTCGCGGAGCGCCGCCGCGGCAGCTTCGCCGTCGCGGATGCTGGACTGGTCGAGGACGGAGAGGAACATGCGGCAACGATAGGCCCGCGTTCAGCGCCCGCAAGCCGGGCGTGCGCGCCTCTCTGTTGCGCAGGTCTGGCTCAGGTGCCCAGCAGGCCGGTGATCGCCAGCACCAGCATCAGGCCAAGAAGCCAGCGGATCTGTTGGGCAAGCATGGCACGCCTCGACACTTCCGGTCACCGCTTCGCGGTGTTCGTCCACCACTCTGTCGAGGAGTGTAGGCGGCGGATGTGTCAGTGCGATGTCGCCTGCGTCACACTTGTGACAAAGGAATGAATCGCACGTTACGTTCGCTCATGCCGCTGCGTGTCCGAATGCGAGTGTCAGCGCCGCCCACAGCAGCGCGCCGACCAGCGCGCCGACGATCGTACCGTTGATGCGCACCCATTGCAGGTCGCGCCCGACGGTCAGTTCCACGCGCTCGGCGAGCTCGGCGCCGCTCCAGCGGGCAGCGACGCGCTGCACGGTCTCCTCGATGCGGCCGCGCAGTTCCGGGATCAGCGCGGCCAGCGCCCGGCTGAGCGCGGTGTTCAGCCTGGCGGCGGTGGCGGGGTCGTCCTGCAGCATCCGGCCGAGATTGGCGATCGCGCCCGCGGCCAGTTCGGCGGCGCGACTCGCGCTGCGCTCGGCATCGAAGGCAAGCCCGTCGCGCAGCCGCGCCCATACATCGGCACTCCATTGGCGGACCATGTCGTGGGTCAGCCAGCCCCGCACCGCACGGCCGATCTCGGCGGCACGGGCCGGGTCGTCGTTGATGCGCGCGATCTCGCGCCGCGCCCAGGCATCGAAGGCGGTGCGCAGGTCGCTGTCGGACATCCCCATCCGCTCGAGCTCGGCATAGGCGGCGCCGAGTGCCCGGCG
>JADYYZ010000276.1 GCA_020853405.1 Acetobacteraceae bacterium | reverse complement strand
TGGGAGATCGGCGCCAGGGATGGCGCCGGCAACGTCGTGACCGGCGACGCGCTGGTGCTCGACAGCACCAACAGTTTCGTGCGCAGCGACGGCATGCTGACGGCGGTGCTGGGCGTATCCGACGCCATCGTGGTGACCAGCGACGACGCGGTGCTGGTGACCACGCGCGACCGCGCGCAGGACGTGAAGAAACTGGTCGATGCGCTTAAGGCGCAGGGCCGCCGCGAGGGCACCGAGCATCGCCGGATGTACCGCCCCTGGGGCTTCTACGAGGGGCTGATCCAGGGCGAGCGGTTCCAGGTCAAGCGGATCCAGGTGACGCCGGGGGCGAAACTGTCGCTGCAGAAGCATTTCCATCGCGCCGAGCACTGGGTGGTGGTGAAGGGCACGGCGATCGTGACGCGCGATTCGGAAACCCTGATGGTGCGCGAGACCGAGAGCGTCTACCTGCCGCTCGGCTGTGTGCATCGCATGGAGAACCCCGGAAAGATTCCGCTGGTGCTGATCGAGGTTCAGGTCGGCAGCTACACCGGCGAGGACGATATCGTCCGGCTCGAGGACACCTACGGCAGGGCATAGGGCGGCGGGCCGCTACCCCCGCTCGCGCGGCACCACCGAAAGCCGCACCAGCTGTTCGCCCCGCAGCAGCACCACCTCCAGCGGCTCGCCGACGCGCTCGGCCGAAAGCAGGCGGAGCAGCGTATCCGGCCCCTCGATCGCGACGCCGCCGATCGAGACCAGGAGGTCGCCTGGCGCGATCCCTGCCGCGGCCGCCGGCCCACCCGGCTGCACCTCGATCACCTGGGCACCGCGCGGCCGGGGCAGCCCGTGGCGCAGCACCAGCCGGCGTGGCAGCAGCACCGCCTGCGCCGACAGCCCCAGCACGGCCCGGCGCACCCGCCCGAACCGCACCAGCTCGCCCAGCACGTGGCGCGCGGTGTTGGCGGCAATGGCAAAGCAGATCCCCTGCGCGCCGGCGATCACGGCGCTGTTGATGCCGATCACCCGGCCGGCGGAATCGACCAGCGCGCCCCCCGAACTGCCGGGGTTCAGCGCCGCGTCGGTCTGGATCACGTCCTCGATCCAGCGCCCGCCCGGGCCCTGCATGCTGCGCCCGGTGGCGCTGACCACGCCGGCGGTCACTGTGTTCTCGAAGCCGAGCGGGTTGCCGATCGCGATCGCCAGCTGGCCAGGGCGAAGCCCTGCGCTGTCGCCGAGCTCGGCGGCCGGAAGCACCGCATCGCGCTCGATCCGGAGCAGCGCGAGATCGGTGTCGGCATCCTCGCCGATCAGCCGTGCCGGGAAGCGCCGCCCGTCCGGCAGCCCGACCTGGAGCGCTTCGGCGCCGTGCACGACATGCGAGTTGGTCAGCAGCAGGCCGTCCGGCGCCACCACCACGCCCGAACCCGCGCCGCCACGCTGCCCGGCGCGGGCGGCGATCTGCGCAACCGCGGGGCCGGCCCTGGCGACGGCCTGCACCACGGCCTCGGAATAGGCATCGAGCAGAGGGGCCTCGGCGGCGGCCGTCGAGGCTCCCGGCGGCAGTGGCGCGTCGAGCATCGGGCAACCTGTACCTGGACTGGTCGCACTTAGATGGGTACTGGCGCTGTCCGCGCAATGCCTCTCGCGGCGGGCCCGGGCCCCGGCCCAGCTTCGCTGCCACGGGACCGGAGAGCGGATGCAGACCTTCACCATCCTCGCCGTGCTGCTGGCAATCGCGGTCGCGCTGGCGGTGGCGGCGCGCCGGCTCGGGCTGCCCTATGCGGTGGCGCTGGTGCTGGCCGGCATGGCGCTGGCGCTGCTGCCAGGGCTGCCCGCGCATCTGGGCGAGGTGCGGCTCGATCCGCGCCTGGCGATGGCGGTGTTCCTGCCGCCGCTGTTGCAGGCCTCGGCGTTCGTCACGCCGCTGCGCGATTTCCGCCGTAGCCTCCGGCCGATCCTGCTGCTGGCGGTGGGGCTGGTCGGCTTCACCACGATCTCGGTCGGCATTGCGACCCGAATGATCTTTCCCGACATGCCCTGGGCGCTGTGCTTCGCGTTCGGCGCGCTGATCTCGCCACCCGATGCCGCCGCCGCGGCCGCGGTGCTGTCGGCTGCCCGCCTGCCACGCCGGGTGATCACGGTGCTGGAGGGAGAAAGCCTGCTGAACGATGCCAGCGGCCTCGTGCTGTTCAACCTGGCGGTCGCGGCGATTGCCACCGGCACCTTCTCGGCCTGGGGGGCGGCGGCGACCTTCGTCTGGCTGGCGGCGGGCGGGCTCGCCGCCGGCTGGGCCAGCGGGCGGCTTGCCAGCCTGATCGCTTCGCGCCTCGCCGAGCCGATGCTGGAGATCAGTGTCAGCTTCCTTGCCGCCTTCGGCAGTTTCGCGGCGGCCGAGGCGATCGGCGCGAGCGGCCTGCTTGCGGCCGTGGCAAGCGGGCTGACCATGGCCTGGCACGCGCCGGAATGGAGCACGCCGCGCACCCGCATCGCCGCCGCCGCGGTATGGGAATTCGCGGCCTTCCTCCTCAACACCGTGGTCTTCACGCTGATCGGGCTCGAGCTCCGCGGCATCTTCGACCGCTTCGGCGGCCTGCCGCCGGCCTGGTTCCTGGGGGATGCCCTGCTGCTCTCCGCCGTGCTGATCGCAAGCCGGTTCGTCTGGACCTTTCCGGTCGCCTACGGCCATCGGGCGCTGTTCCCCGCGATCCGCCGCGTCGATCCCTATCCGCCCTGGCGGCACGTTCTCTTGATGTGCTGGGCCGGCATGCGCGGCGTCGTCAGCATGGCGGCAGCCCTCTCCATCCCCGCCGGCGTGCCGGGGCGCGACGCGGTGCTGGCGCTGACCTTCATCGCCATCCTGGTGACGCTGGTGGTGCAGGGCACGACGCTGGCGCCGCTGGCCAGGCTGCTCGGCGTGGCAGCCGGCCCGGCGCCCCCTGGCCCGACCGACGCGGCGGTGCGAAGGCGCCTGGCGGAAGCAGCGGTGCGGCACCTGACCTCGCGCCACCACGACGAGATGATCGGCCCGTTCGCGCGCGACCTCACGCCTGGCTATGCCGCCCGCGCCGAGGCGGAGCGGCTGCGCGAAGCCAACCCCGCGGCGGCCGAGGCGGAGCGGCTGGCGCTGGCGGGCCTGGGCCTGGAGGCACTGGCGATACAGCGCACCTTGCTGTTCGGTATGTACCGCGCGCAGGAAGTCGATGACCAGACGATGCGCGCCCTGCTCGAGGAGCTCGATCTCGAGGAGCTGCGGGTCAGGCGGACAGGGGAGGGAGCCGGTCGGCATGAGCAATGAGGCGCTGGCGCGCGCGCTGGCCGAGGCAGGCCGCGCGCTGATCGATCTCAGCCCCCGCAACCGGCTGCTGTCGCTGCCCGACGCGACACAGAGCAGCGGCGCCATCGGCATCGTCGGCGAGCGGTCGGAAAGCCTGTGGCGGCTGCTGCTGACCGGGCAGAAGTCGATGGGGTTCACCGCCGCAGCCCCCGCACCAACCGAAGCACCCGGCGTCGAGGTGGCGGAGGGCGCAGCACCGGCCGCGCGCCCGCGCCGGCGCAAGGCCGCCGCGCCCGGCGCGAGGCCCGCGCCCGCCGATCCCGACGATCTGCTGCTTTCAACCGCGCTTGCCGAGGACGCCCTGCCCCGCGCCCTGCTGCGGATGGAGCAGGCAGCGCGATCCTTCCTGCAGGAACAGGGAATCGGGCTGCTGTTCCTGACACTCGGCACGCTGCACTGGGCGGATCCGAAAGCGCCGGCGAAGCGCCGCCGCGCGCCGCTGCTGCTGGTGCCGGCCGCGCTCTCGCGCCGCACCGCGCGGGACAGTTTCAGCCTGCGCTGGAGCGAGGGCGAGGTGGAGGCGAACCGGACGCTTGCGGTGCTGCTTGCCGAGCAGTTCCGCATCACCCTGCCGCCGGCGCCTGATTTCGACGAGCGCGCCGAGGATGGGTTTTCTGCCGCCCGCGGCTGGATCGAGAGCGTGGCAGACGCGATCGAAGGCCAGCCCGGCTGGAAGGTCGAGCCGGACGAGGCGGCACTCGGCCTGTTCGGCTCAGCCAAGCTGCTGATGGCGGAAGACCTGAAGCACCGGCACCTCGCCGCCAGCGCCTGGGTTGCGAGCCTGCTGGCCAATGCGCCGCGACCGCCCTCGGAGGCGGCACCGCTGGGGCCTGATGCCGACCTCGACGAGGCAATCCGGATCGAGCGGCTGGACCACGTGGTCGATGCCGACGCGAGCCAGACCCGCGCGATCGAGCGCGCCCGGCGCGGCGATTCGCTGGTGATCCAGGGGCCGCCAGGCACCGGCAAGAGCCAGACCATCACCAACATCATCGCCCAGGCCGTGCTCGACGGGAAAACCGTGCTGTTCATGGCCGAGAAGATGGCGGCACTTTCCGTGGTGAAGCGCAGGCTCGATGCGGTCGGCCTCGGCGCAGCCTGCCTCGAACTGCACAGCGAGAAGGCGAGCCGTGCGGCGCTGCTGGCCGAACTTGACCGCACGCTGAAGCGCCCATCGGTGCCGAGGCCCGACCGGCGTGACCTGATCGAGCGGCTGGGCCGGCTGCGCGGGCGGCTCAATCGCTACGCCCATGCGCTGCACGCCGGCATCGGCGATACCGCGATCACCGCCTATGACGCGATCGGGCTTCTGTGCCTTGGGCGCAGCGAGGCGAAAGCCCTGCCCGAGCTCGCACTCGACGCGGCCGGCTGGAGCAGCGGCGAGATCGCCGAACGCCGCGCGCGGGTGCGCGTTCTGGCGGACGCCGCGGCGGCGATCGGCAGGCCCGCCGACCATCCCTGGCGCGGCGCGGGCCTGGCCAGCGCCACCGCCGAGGATGCAGCGCGGATCGCGGGGCTGATCCCGCCGCTGCTGCGCACCCTGGCGGCGGCGCGCGCCACCGGCGCCGCCCTTGCCGAGGCCAGCGGCGAAACCCCTCCCGCCTCGCCCGCCGCGGCAGCGGGGATGCTGGCAAGGGCACGCGCGGTGCATGGTTTCGCTGCCATCCGCGCACGCGCGCCCGGAGCGAGCGAGGCGGCATGGACCATGCCCGGCCTGGCCGAGGCACGGGCGGCGATCGCGGCCGGCGGCGGCTTCTTCGCCTCGTTCTCGGGCGCGCTTCGCGCTGCCCAGGCGGCGCTGGTCGCCGCGGTGCCGAACGCGCCGGCCGAGAAGGCAGCCCAGCTGGCGCTGCTCGATGCCCTGATCGAAGGCCAGCGGGTTGCGGCGGGCGACCCCGCGCTGGTGCGGGCACAGGACCCCGGCGCCGCCCTGATCGCGGCCGCGACCGAGGCGCAGGCCGGCCTCGATGGGGCGATGACCGCATTCGCCGAGGCAGCCGGGCTCGATGCCGGCACGCGCGCGGAACTCGACACCGCACCGTTCGCGGCCGGCGCCGCACGACTTTCGGCGATGGCAGCCGATGTCGATGGGCTGGCGACCTGGATCAGCTGGACACGCGCCGCCGCCGAGCCCGCGATCTCGCCGCTTGCCACCCTGCTCGCCGACGGCCGCCTCGCGCCGGCCGAGGCGGATGCCGCGTTCGACCACGCGCTCGCCAATGCGGTGTGGAAGGCCGCCTGCCGCAGCTTCCCCGAACTCGCCACCTTCGATACCGCCGCGCACGCCGCGACGCTCCGCGAGTTCCGCGAGCTCGATACCGCGCGGCTCGCGCTTGCCCGCGCCGAGGCCGAAGCCGCCCACGCCGCGCGCCTGCCCGACCCGGCCGGTCTCGGCGTCATCCGGGGCGAGATCGCCAAGCGCCGCGGCCACATGCCGATCCGCCGGCTGGTCAGCGCCGCCGCCCCCGCGCTGCAGGCGCTGAAGCCGGTGCTGATGATGTCGCCGCTGTCGGTCGCGCAGTATCTCGACCTCGATGCGATCGGCTTCGACATGCTGGTGATCGACGAGGCAAGCCAGGTCGAGCCGGCCGATGCGATCGGCGCGGTCGCGCGGGCGCGCCAGATCATCGTGGTCGGCGACGACCGCCAGATGCCGCCCACCGCCTTCTTCAAGGCCATGACCAGCGAGGATGACGGCGCGGCCGAGCCCGAGCTGGCGCGGGCCAGCGATGTCGAGAGCATCCTGTCGCTGTGCAACGCCCGCGGCGTGCCGGCCGAGATGCTGCGCTGGCACTACCGAAGCCGTCACCAGAGCCTGATCAAGATCTCCAACGACGCCTTCTACGAGGGCGGGCTGCTGGTGATCCCGAGTCCGCGCGCGCGCAGCCCGTCGCTGGG
>JADYYZ010000275.1 GCA_020853405.1 Acetobacteraceae bacterium | reverse complement strand
CGGCGTATCTATGGCATGGGCAGGAGATGATCTTCGGTGCCTTCGGCGCGGCCCTGGTCGGGTTCGTGCTGTCGGCGATGCCGGAATGGACCGACACGCCGCCGCTTTCCGGCCGCGTGCTGTGGCTTGCGGCCGGCGCCTGGGCAGCGGCGCGCGTGGTCGGGCTGTTCGGGGTGGATGCCCTGCTGGCGCCTGCCGCGGCGGCCGATGTGCTGCTGTTCGGCGGCCTTGCCGCCTATGCGACGCGGCTTGCCTGGCTGCGGCCGGCCGCCCGGCTTGCTTCCTTCGCCGGGTGGCTCTGGGGTTTCGCGGTGGCATCGGCTTTCGTGCGCATCGGCTTCCTGCAGGGCGACCCGGTTCTGGCATCATGGGCGCTCCATGCCGCGCTGCTGGTCTTCCTTGGCCTGCTCACGCTCGCGCTCGCGCGCATCGTGCCGGTGGTGCTGAACCTCGTGCTTGACCCGACACAGCAGACCACGCCGTTCCGCCCGCATCCGGGCAGGCGACACCTGGCCGCCGGCATGGTCGCGGTCGCGCTGGCCGGGCACCTGGCAGGCGTCTCGCCGGCGGTGCAGGGCTTCCTGCTGATCGGCGCCGGGGCTGCCTTCCTCGACCGCGTCGGCGATGCCTTCGTCGGGCGCGCCTTCTTCCGGGCCGAGGTGCTGGTGCTGGCAGGTGGCGCAGCCCTTTCCGGTGTCGGGCTTGCGATGATGGGACTTGGTCGGCTGGGCCTTGTCGAGGCGGGCCTTGCGGGGTTGCACGTGACCACGATGGGCGGGCTTGGCCTTGCGGTGATCGGCGTGTTCGCGGTTGCCGGCCGGCTGCACACGGGCCAGGCGCTGCGGCTGCCCGGCCTCGTGGTTGCCGCGGTCCTGCTGGTGCTGGCAGCGACGGCGCTGCGCGCTGCCACCGCCTTCGGGTTCGACGCGGCGATCGGGCATGGCGCTGCCTCGCTGCTCTGGGCCGGTGGGTTCCTGCTGTGGCTGGTCGGCTATGCGCCGGTTTTTGCCGACCCGGCGCGGCGCAGCAATGACGGGTGCGGGTAGGCGGCTGCCGATCGGGCAACGGTGCCGCCGGTGCGCAATTCGCAAGCCACCCTACGCCACGCGGAAACGTGCCACGACCGCCTCGTCCAGCGTGATACCAAGGCCAGCCGCCTCGGGCAGCGTCACCTGGCCATCCCGCATCGGCGGTATGCCGTCGACCAGCGCGTTGCGGAGCGGCGATTCCGTGAACGGGTATTCGATGAACGGCGCCGCGGGCGCCGCGGCCGCCCAGTGGATCGAGGAAACCAGGTTGACGCCCGAGCCGAAGCAGTGCGGCACGCACCAGCGGTCGCGGGCGGCGGCTGCCTCGGAGATCCTCATGCAGACGCTCGGCCCGCCGGCGCGCCCGATATCCGGCTGTACCACCGCGACACCGCGCTCCAGCAGGTCGATGAACTGCGCCAGCGTCTCCTCGGTCTCGCCGCACGCGATGCGGCCGGGTGCCGCGGCCGAGAGCTGCCGGTAGCCGTCGAGGTCATCCTCGCGGAGCGGCTCCTCCAGCCACAGGATCGCGAACTCCTCGAACAGTTTTCGCGCGCGGGCGATGGCGGTTTCGACATCCCACACGCGGCCGGCATCGACCATCAGGTCCACATCCTCGCCGACGGCGTCGCGGATCGCGCAGAGGATGGCGTGGTCGTGCGCCTGGTCGCGGCCGAACCTGCCCCAGCCGAACTTCAGCGCGGTGAACCCGCGGCCGGCCAGGTCTTGCGCAAGTTCGGCCGCCTCCGTCGGGGTATCGGGGAACAGCACGCTCGCGTAGGCGCGGATCGACCGGCGCTTTGTTCCCCAGAGCGCGTGACAGGGCTGGCCGCGATCCTGGCCAAGAATGTCCCACAGCGCGGTATCCACCGCGGCGATCGCGTGCATCACCGCGCCGCGGCGCCCGTACCAGCGGCTCGCCTCGTACATGTCGGCCCAGCGCGCCGCCACCTCGCAGGGGTCGAGCCCGATCAGTGCTGCGCCCAGCCCGTGGCGGAAGGGGGCGGAGCGTGGCGCCTCGATGATGGCGCGCGCGACGGTCGAACACGACACCGCCTCGCCATGGCCGACCAGGCCGGTATCGGTGCAAATGCGCGCGATCAGCACTTCCTGCGTGCCGTCGGCCTTCATCTCGACGCGCGGCAGGCGCAGGTGCAGCGCCTCGACGCTCGTGATCTTCATGGCGCCTGGGTTCCTTCCACGGCCGGTGCGGTCGTTGCCTTCTCCAGCCCCATGTAGATGCGCCGCAGGCGCGCATCGGCCAGCAGTTCGGCGCTGGTGCCGCTGATCGCGAGCCGGCCGCTTTCCAGGATGTAGCCGCGGTGCGACAGTTCCAGCGAGTGCTGGAGGCTCTGTTCGTTGAACAGCACCGTCACGCCCGCCCGGTTGATGGCCCGGATCACCGCGGAGATCTCCAGCACCATGCGCGGTGACAGCCCAAGGAACGGCTCGTCCAGCATGATGCATTGCGGGTTCGACATCAGCGCGCGGGCGATCGCGACCTGCTGCTGTTCGCCCCCCGAGAGACTGTGCGCGAGCTGGCCGCGGCGCGCGTGCAGGATCGGGAACAGCGCCTCCACCCGCGCGATCGCGCGCGCCCGATCGCGCCGCAGCTTCGGCAGATAGGCACCAAGCAGCAGGTTCTCGTGCACGGTCATGTAGGGAAACAGGCGCCGCCGCTCCAGCACATGCGCAAGCCCGCGCCCCAGCCGCTCGTGCGTCGGCACGCCCCGCAGCGACGTGCCCCGGAAGGTGATGGTGCCGGTCGATTCCGCCAGCCCCGAGATCGCGTTCAGAAGCGTGCTCTTGCCCGAGCCGTTGGACCCCAGCACGCACACGACCTCGCCCGTGGGCACCTCGATCGAGACGCCGTCGAGCGCCAGATAGCCGCCATAGCGGACGGTCAGGTTGCTAACCGACAGCAACCGTGCCGCCCACATAGATCTCGATCACTTCCGGGTCGGCAACGACGGCGCGCGGCGCGCCATCCTTGATCTTGCGGCCCAGGTTCAGCATCACCAGCCGGTCGGTGATGGCGGTGATCATGGTGAGGTTGTGCTCGATCACCAGCAGCGAGATGCCTTCCTCGCGGATCCTGCCGATCAGCGCCGCCATGCCGGGCAGGCTCTGCTGGTCGAGCCCGCCCATCACCTCGTCCAGCAGCAGCAGGCGCGGGCGGGTGGCCAATGCGCGGGCGAGCTCCAGCCGCTTGCGCTCGCCGGTGGACAGCCCGTCGGCGAGGGTATCAAGCCGATGCGACAGCCCGACGAAGGCCAGGCATTTCTCGGCCTCCCGCCGGGCCTGGGCAATGCTGGCGCTGCGCGGCAGTGCCGCGACCATCACGTTCTCGGCTGCCGTGAGGCTGGTGAAGGGACGCACGATCTGGAAGGTGCGCGCGATGCCAAGCCGGTTGATCCGTTCGGGTGCCAGCCCGGCGATCGAATGGCCGGCGAACAGGATACTGCCCTTCTGCGGCCTCAGGTGGCCGGTGATCAGGTTGAACAGCGTGGTCTTGCCCGACCCGTTCGGCCCGATCAGCCCCAGTACCTCGCCGGGCGCGACCCGGAGCGTGACATCGCTGGTGCCGATCGCGCCGCCGAAACTGATGCTGACTCCCTTCAGCTCCAGTGCCGCCGCCGCGCCGGACGCGGCGCCGAGGCCGAGCTTCGCACCCTCCGGCAGGCGGATGACCGGCGCGTTGACGATCGCCGGGCTGGCCTGGTCGTCCCGGCGACCCAGCAGCGTGCCGATCCGCGTCACGCCCGCGACGAAGGCGCGCCGCACCGGTGCCTCGATGCCGCCGGGCAGGAAGCGCACCACCAGGATCAGGATGATGCCATAGACCACGAGGTGCGCGCCCTGGACCGCACTGCCGCCGAGCATCGCGCGCGTGAGCTCGGCCAGCGGCACCAGCACGACCGCGCCGATCAGCGGGCCGAACACGCTGGAAAGCCCGCCCAGCACCGACATGATCACCATCTGCACGGAGAGATCGAGGCTGATCGTGCGGGTCGGTGTGATGAACAGCACCAGCTGGGCGTAGAAGGTGCCCGCCATCGCCGTGATGAACGCGGAGATCAGGAGCGCGGCGAGCTTCACGCGCGCCGTGCTGATGCCCAGGCTCTGCACCGCCTCCTCGTCATCGCCGATGGCGGCGAGGTAGTAGCCCAGGCGCGAGTGCTTCACCGCATAGGCGATCGCAAGGGTCGCGATCAGCATCGCGTAGATCACATAGGCATAGTACGCGCGGTCGATGAACTGGAATGCCCATAGGCTCGTTCCCACGGGCGGGATCACCAGGCCGCGCGCACCATTGACCAGCACCCCGCCCACCTGGTCGACCAGTTCGCCGCTGACGCGCAGCATTTCGGCAAACGCGATGGTCGCCAGCGCGAAGAACGCGCCGCGCAGCCGGAAGCAGGGATAGGAGATCACCGCGCCCGCCGCCGCCGCGACGATGCCGCCCGCCACCATGCCGATCCAGGGCGAGATGCCGAGATTGAGGTAGAGCAGGGTGGAGCTGTAGGCCCCGATCCCCAGGAAGGCAGCGTGGCCGAACGAGTACTGGCCGGCAAAGCCGCCGATGATGTTCCAGGCGGTCGCAGCGGTCGCGAAGAACAGGACCCAGATATAGACCTGCATCCAATAGGCGTGCGCTTCGAGGAGCACCGGCAGCAGGGCGGGCAGCAGCAGGCCGAATAGCGCCAGCACCGCGCCCAGCATCCAGCCGATGCGGCGATCCGCTGCCCGCATCGCGCCGCTATTTGCGCTCGACGCCGAACAGGCCGGCCGGGCGGAAGAACAGCATGGCGACGAACACGGCGAACAGCAGCACCTGGGCGACCGCCGCCTGGGTCCAGACGCCGATCAGCCCCTCGATCAGCCCGACCAGCAGGCCGCCGATCGCGGCACCCGGCATGCTGCCGAGGCCGCCCAGCACGACGATCACGAACGCCTTCAGCAGGAACGATGTGCCGACCGAGGGGTGCGTGTAGTAGAACGGCACCAGCACGGCCGCGGCGATTCCCATCAGCGCCGTCGAGATGCCGAAGGCATAGTTGAACACGACGCGATCATTGATCCCCATCAGGCGCGCGACCACGCGGTCCTGCCCGACCGCGCGGATGGCGCGGCCCAGGTCGGTCAGCGTCAGGAACAGCCAGAGCGCGACCACGGTGACCAGCAGCGCGACCAGTCCCCAGAACCGCGCGACGCTGATGATGTAGTCGCCCACGAACCACACCGCGCTGGTCTCGGGCACCTGGATGGTCTTGTAATCGGCGCGGAACAGCGCAAGCGCCAGGTTCTCCAGCACCAGCGTGAGCCCGAGCGTCATCAGCAGGACGCTCATCGGCTCGCGTGCCTTCTCGCGCACCAGCAGCGGCGTCACCAGCAGGTACTGGATCGCATAGCCGAACGCGAACAGCGCCGGCAGCGTCACGATCGGCGACAGGTAGGGATGAAGGCCGGTCAACACGAACAGCCAGTAGGCCATGAACATGCCCACCATCAGCAGCGTGCCCTGCGCGAAGTTGATCACGCGCATGGTGCCGAACACCAGGCTCAGGCCCAGGGCGACCAGGCCATAGATCGCCCCGATCAGGAGCCCGCTGATCGCGCCCTGGATGACGAGTTCGCTCACGCTGCCCTAGGTCCTGGCCGACCTTCGCACTCCCCCTGGTGATCAGCTGCGCGGGCCGTACGGCCACATCGGCGTCACGTCCGGCTCGGCCGCCGATGGCGGGAACACCAGCCGGAAGCGGTTCTGCTGCACCTGCACCGCGAGCGCGACAGCCGCCTGGTTCTGCCCGGTCTCGTCGAAACTCAGCCTGGGATAGGGGATGAACATCGCGCGGTTGTTCTGGTCGGTGATGTCGGTCGCGGCGATCGCGTCGCGCAGCTTCTTGTTGTCGAGCGAGCCGCCGCGTTCCAGCGCATCCACCAGCACGTAGAAATTCTGGTAGTACGCCGCGCCGTCCTCGGTGATGGGAACGCCGTTGCGGGCGATGTGGCGGTCGTTCACCTCCTTGATCCAGGGCACGCGCCGCCCCAGCGCGGCATCCCAGCCGGTTGCGCAGATGATGCCCTCGGCCAGCGGCCCGGCACCGCGCAGGAAATCGGGCTGCAGGTGGCCACCGCCGCCCGCGGCATAGACGGCGGGGCGAAGGCGCATCTCGCCCATCAGGCGGGTGATCAGCAGTGCATCGCCCAGATACGAGTTCGCGAGCACCAGTTCGGGCCGGAGCGCGCGTGCCTTGATGATCATCGAGGTGAGGTCGGGCGCGGCATAGGGATAATGCTCGACCAGCTTGATCTCGACGCCCTCGGCTTCGAGGAAGGATTTCTGCTTCT
>JADYYZ010000274.1 GCA_020853405.1 Acetobacteraceae bacterium | reverse complement strand
CCATCCGCACCGGCGTCGGCTATTTCGCCTCGATCAGCCCGATGGCGACCACGGCCGGCCTCGAGATCATGAAGGGCGACATCAACGCCGGCAAGGCGGCGCTGAAGGCGGCCGGCTACAAGGGCGAACGGGTGGTGCTGCTGAACCCCACCGACATCCTCTCGCCCGCGGCGATGTCGCTGGTCACCAACGACCTGTTCCGCCGGCTGGAGATCAACGTCGATTTCGCCGCCAGCGACTGGGGCACGGTGGTGCAGCGGCGCACCAGCAAGGAGCCGGTGGAGAAGGGCGGCTGGAGCGCGCTCTGCACCGCCTTCAACGGCTATGACTTCCTCGATCCTGCGGCGCACCTGCCGCTGCGCGGCAACGGCGCCGGCGCCTGGCCGGGCTGGCCGACCATTCCCCGCCTGGAGGAGCTGCGCGATGCCTGGTTCGCCGCCCCCGATATCGAGGCGCAGAAGAAGATCTGCGGCGAGATGCAGCAGGTGGCGCTGGAGACCGTGCCCTATGTGCCGCTCGGCGAATACATCCAGCGCACCGCGCTGCGCCGCAACGTCACCGGCATGCTGAAAGGCATTCCGGTGTTCTGGAACATCCGCAAGACCGCCTGACCGGGCCTCGCGGCCGCCCCGGCTCCTTTCGACCAGGGGTGGCTCCGGCCGGTGCCAGGGCCGCCGGCCGGCGGAGGCGGCGAGGCAGGCGAGCCATTGCGTGAAGCGAGGGAGGATCAGGGATGCGCCGTCGTGACCTGCTGAAGGCGTCCGCCGTGGCATGGCTGCCGGCACCGTTGTTGGCAAGGCCGGCGCTGGCCCAGCCCGCCGCGGCGCGGGTGCTGAAATATGTGCCGGCGGCCGATGTCACGATCCTCGATCCGCTGGTCACCACCGCCTATCCGACGCGCAACCACGGCCACATGGTGTGGGATACGCTCTATGCGCCCGACACCAGCCTGCGCCCGCAACTGCAGATGCTGGAAGGCCAGCTGGTCGAGGATGACGGGCTGCTCTGGACCATGACGCTGCGCCCCGGGCTCAAGTTCCACGATGGCGAGCCGGTGCGCGCGAAGGATGCGGTGGCCAGCATCCAGCGCTGGATGAAGCGCGACACGCACGGCCAGACGCTGGCGACGCGGCTTGTGGAAATCTCCGCGCCCGATGACCGGCGCATCCGGATCAGGCTGTCGAAGCGGTTCGGCCCGATGCAGGACGCGCTGGGCAAGGCCAGCTCCTATCCCTGCTTCATCATGCCGGAACGGCTGGCCGCCAACCCGCCCGAGCGCGCGATCAGCGAGGTCATCGGCAGCGGCCCCTATCGCTTCAAGGCGGACGAGCGCGTCTCCGGCAGCCAGGTGGTCTATGAGCGGTTCGCCGACTACGTGCCGCGTTCCGAGCCGCCCAGCCTGCTGGCCGGCGCCAAGCTCGCGAACTTCGATCGCTGCGAATGGAAGGTGCTGCCCGACGCCTCGACCGCGGCGGCGGCGCTGCAGGCGGGCGAGGTCGACTGGATCGACACCATCACCAACGACCTGCGGCCGGTGCTGATGCGGGCGCGCGGCGTCGTGGTCGACCGGGTGGAGACCAGCGGCATCCTGCCGATGCTGCGGCCGAACCACCTCTACCCGCCGTTCAACGATCCCGAGGCACGGCGCGCCTTCATGAAGGCGCTGGTGCAGGAGGAGTTCGTCACCGCCGTGATGGGCCCCGATCCCAGCATGTGGCGCACCGGTGTCGGCTGCTTCCCGCCAGGCACGGCGCTGGCGAGCGATGCCGGGCTTGCCGCGGTGACCGGCCCGCGCGACGTCGAGGGCGCGCGGCGCGTGCTGTCGCGCTTCACCGAAAAGCTGCTGGTGCTGCACCCGGTCGAGATCCCGAACAACCACGCGCTGACCGCGGTCGCGGTCGACCAGCTGAAGAAGGCCGGCCTGAACGCCGAGAGCTGGACCAGCGACTGGGGCACGCTGCTGCAGCGCCGCGCCAACAAGAACCCGCCCGGCCAGGGCGGCTGGAACGCCGTGGTCGTGCTGTTCGCCGGCATGGATCTGCGCGACCCCGGCGCCCACCCGCTGCTGCGCGCCAACGGCCAGGACGCCTGGTTCGGCTGGCCGACCAGCCCGCGGCTGGAGGCGCTGCGCGATGCCTGGTTCGATGCGCCCGAGCTCGCCCAGCAGCAGAAGATCGGCCGCGACATCCAGGAGGCGTTCTTCGAGGATGTGCCGTTCTATCCGCTCGGCCAGTATTTCGTCAGCTCGGCCTACCGCAACAACCTGGCCGACGTGCAGAAGGGCATGGTGATCCCCCTGCAGGTGCGCCGCACCTGAGCGCCAGGAGTACCGTCGCATGAGGCGACGCGAGCTGCTGAGATCGGCCCCGCTTGCGCTGCTGGCGGCACCGGCGCTTTCGCAGCCGGCCGGCGCGCGGGTGCTGAAGGTCATTCCCGAGGCCAACCTCACGTCGCTCGATCCGATCTGGACCACCGCGCAGATCACGCGCCACCACGGATATCTTGTCTACGACCAGATCACCGCGATCGATTCCAGCTACGCGCCCCGCCCGCAGATGGCGGAAGGCTGGACGGTGGAGGATGACGGCAGGGTATACATCTTCACGCTGCGCCAGGGCCTGCGTTTCCACGATGGCGAACCCGTGCTGGCGAAGGATTGCGTCGCCAGCATCGAGCGCTGGGGCAAGCGCGACCAGTTCGGCCAGGAACTCATGGCCGTCACCGACGAGCTGGCGGCGCTCGATGACAGGCGCTTGCGCTTCCGCCTGAAGCGCAGCTTCCCGCTGCTGCCGGCGGCACTGGGCAAGCCGAACGCCTCGCCCTGCTTCGTGATGCCGGAGCGTCTGGCCCGGACCGACCCGTTCACCCAGATCCGCGATTCGACCGGCAGCGGCCCCTACCGCTTCATCCCCGCAGAGTGGGTGTCGGGCGCGAAGGTGGGATACGAACGCAACCGCGCCTATGTTCCCCGCGACGAACCGGCGGACTGGATCGCCGGCGGCCGCCGCGCGCGCGTCGAGCGCATCGAATGGAACATCATTCCCGACCCCCCGACCGCGGCGGCGGCGATGCGCAACGGCGAGGCGGATTTCTGGGAATGGCCGCTACCCGATCTGTTGGCGGCGCTCCGGCGCGACCGCAATCTGGTGGTGCATCGGCGCGACCCTGTCGGCACCTATGCGATGATGCGGTTCAACCACCTGCATCCGCCGTTCAACAACGTGGCGATCCGGCGTGCCGTGGCGATGGCGGTCGACCAGGCCGACTACATGCGCATCGTGGTCGGCAACGATCCGGCCGCCTGGAAGCGCTGCCTGAGCTACTGGACCTGCGGCACCCCGAACGAAAGCCTCGTGGGAAGCGAGCTGCTGGCCAACCCCAGCATCGAGCGGGGCAAGGCAGCGCTGGCCGCCTCCGGCTACGGGGGGGAACGCGCGGTGCTGCTCGTGGCCGAGCATCCGACCGCCAACGCGGTGGGCCAGCTGAGCAATGACCTGTTGCGCCGGCTGGGGATGAATGTCGAATTCGTCTCCACCGACTGGGGCACGCTGGTGCAGCGCCGCGCCTCACGCGAGCCCGTCGAGCGCGGCGGCTGGAGCATCTTTCACACCACCTGGTCGGGCACGGATTTCCTGAACCCGGCCAGCCACACGCCGATCCGCGGCAACGGGCCTGGCGGCTGGTTCGGCTGGCCGACCGACGAGGAGACCGAGCGTCTGCGTGCCCTGTGGTTCGCGGCCACCGACGAGGCAGCCCGCAAGGCAGCCACCGTGGGCATGCAGGCCCGCGCGGCGGCGACGATTCCCTACGTGCCGCTGGGGGTCAACTTCAATCCGAACGTATGGCGCCGGACCATAAGCGGCGTGCTCGACGGTCCGATACTCGTCTTCTACAATATCACGAAATCCAGCTGAGCGAACAAAGCGAGAGGGCGGGCGCGGGAGCATGTGGGCCTATATCGTGCGGCGGATCATTGCGACCATCCCGGTGATGGCGATCGTCGCGCTGTTCGTGTTCTCGCTGCTGTACATCGCGCCGGGCGATCCGGCGGCGGTGATCGCCGGCGACCAGGCAACCCCGCAGGACGTGGAGCGCATCCGCGCGAGCCTCGGCCTCGACGAGCCCTATCTGGTGCGGTTCGGCGACTGGCTGTTCAGGGTGCTGCGCGGCGACCTCGGGGTTTCGATCTTCACCAACCTGCCGGTCAGCCTGATGATCGCGCAGCGGATCGAGCCGACGCTGGCGCTGATGCTGGTGACGCTGGTGCTGTCGATCGTGGTGGCGATCCCGCTCGGCGTGCTGGCGGCCTGGAAGCACGGCACCTGGATCGACCGCGCGGTGATGGCGTTCGCGGTGTTCGGCTTCTCGGTGCCGGTGTTCGTGACCGGCTATCTGCTCGCCTACATCTTCGCCCTGGAGCTCGACTGGTTCCCGGTGCAGGGCTACACGCCGATCAGGAACGGCTTCCGCCCGTTCATCGAGAACCTGGTGCTGCCGGCGGTGGCGCTCGGCAGCGTCTATATCGCGCTGATCGCGCGCATCACGCGCGCCACCATGATGGAGGTGCTGCAGCAGGACTACGTGCGCACGGCCAGGGCGAAGGGCGTGGGCACGCGGGGCGTGCTGTTCATCCACGGGCTGAAGAACGCGGCGGTGCCGATCGTCACCGTGATCGGCATCGGCATCGCGCTGCTGATCGGCGGGTCGGTGGTCACCGAAAGCGTGTTCGCGATCCCCGGGCTGGGGCGGCTGGTGGTCGATGCCATCCTGCGGCGCGACTATCCCGTGATCCAGGGCGTGGTGCTGCTGTTCAGCTTCGTCTATGTGCTGCTGAACCTGCTGGTCGACCTGCTCTACATCGTGTTTGACCCGAGGATCCGCTATTGAGCCCCGACACCGGCGTCGCCGCTTCCGTGCCGGTTCCGGCCGCGATCCAGGCCGAACTGTTCGCGCCGCCGCGCCCGATGGGGAAGCTGCGCACCTTCATGCGCCGCCACCCGACGATCGTGCTCGGTCTCGTGCTGACCGGCGTGATGGTGTTCATCGCCGTGTTCGCGCCGCTGCTTGCCACCGCCGATCCGCAGGCGCTGGCGCCGGCCCGGCGGGTACGGGCGCCCTCGGCCGCCTACTGGTTCGGCACCGACATGCTCGGCCGCGATGTCTATTCGCGGGTGATGTACGGCGCCCGCATCAGCCTGATCGTCGGCATCGCGGTGGCTATCCTGTCCAGCCTCGCGGGCACGGTGATCGGGCTGTTCTCGGGCTTCATCCGCATCCTCGATGCCGTCATCATGCGCTTCATGGACGGCATGATGAGCATCCCGTCGATCCTGCTGGCGATCGCGCTGATGGCGCTGACCCGCGCCTCGGTGCAGAACGTGATCATCGCCATCACCATCGCCGAGGTGCCGCGCGTCACGCGCCTGGTGCGCGGCGTCGTGCTGAGCCTGCGCGAGCAGCCCTATGTCGAGGCAGCGATCGCCGCCGGCACGCCGACGACCACGATCGTCTTCAAGCACATCCTGCCGAACACGCTGGCGCCGCTGACCGTGCAGGCGACCTTCATCTGCGCCAGCGCGATGATCACCGAGGCGATCCTTTCGTTCATCGGCGCCGGCACGCCGCCGATCGTGCCGAGCTGGGGCAACATCATGGCGGAGGGGCGCGCGCTGTGGCAGGTGGCGCCCTATATCGTGTTCTTCCCGGCGCTGTTCCTTTCCATCACCGTGCTGGCGGTGAACCTGCTGGGCGACGGGTTGCGCGACGCGCTCGACCCGCGCCTGGCCAAGCGGCTGTAGGGCGATGCAGGTGACGAGGTCAGCACCGGGAGCGAGCGGGCCGCTGCTGGAGGTGCGCGACCTGCGCACCCATTTCCGCACGATCGACGGCGTGGTGCGCGCGGTCGATGGCGTATCCTTCCACATCGATGCCGGCGAGACCCTGGCCGTGGTGGGCGAGAGCGGCTGCGGCAAGAGTGTGACCAGCCTTTCCATCATGCGGCTGGTGCCGACACCGCCTGGCCGGCACGGCGGCGAGGTGCGGTTCCAGGGCCGCGACCTGCTGACGCTGCCGGAAAAGACCATGCGCGGCATCCGCGGCAACGAGATCAGCATGATCTTCCAGGAGCCGATGACCTCGCTGAACCCGGTACTGACGGTCGGCCGCCAGATCGGCGAGACGCTGCGCCTGCACCAGGGCATGAACGCGGCCGCCGCCGAACAGCGCGCGATCGCGATGCTGGAGCTCGTGAACATCCCGGAGGCGAAGCGGCGGGTGCGCGAGTATCCGCACCAGCTGTCCGGTGGCATGCGCCAGCGCGTGATGATCGCGATGGCGCTCGCGTGCAACCCGAAACTGCTGATCGCCGACGAGCCGACCACCGCCCTCGATGTCACCATCCAGGCGCAGATCCTCGACCTGATGCGCGAGCTGAAGACCAGCGT
>JADYYZ010000273.1 GCA_020853405.1 Acetobacteraceae bacterium | reverse complement strand
CCAGGAGCTCGGCCATGCGGGCACACAGGGTGGCGACGGTCGGGTCGTCGAAATGCTGCTCGTCGCCGCATTCGGCGCGCGCCATCGCCTCGCGCATGGCTGGCGTCGGGCGGGTCTGGGTGTCGGAATAGAGGTTGATTCGGGGCGGTGCTTTCGACATGGCGCGGAAACTGCCACGAGTGGGCGAGAGTGGCTAGGATGGGCCATGCCGCTTCCCGCAGCCCTGACACCCTTTGCGTTCCGGGCCTTCGCCTGGCTGTGGCTGGCCAATTTCGTCTCCGGGATCGGCCGCTGGCTGCAGGATACCGCGGCGGCCTGGATGATGACGGAAATGTCGGGTAGCCCGCTGATGGTCAGCCTGGTGCAGGCGGCGGCCCAGGCGCCCGTGGTGCTGCTGGCCGTGCCCGCAGGTGCGCTGGCCGACATCGTCGATCGCCGGCACTACCTGGTGCTGACGAACTCCTGGATGCTCGCCGTCTCGGCGGTTCTGGCGGTGTTGGCGATCCTTGGCCTTGTCGGGCCCTGGACTCTGCTTGCGCTGACCGCGCTGCTGGCGTGCGGGGCGGGCATGAACAACCCTGCCTGGTCGGCTGCCGTGCCACTGACCGTGCCGCGCGCAGAGCTGTCGCAGGCGCTGGTGATGAACTCGATCGGGTTCAACCTTGCGCGCGCGGCAGGGCCGGCGTTGGGGGGCGTGGTGGTGGTAGCCGCCGGGGCCGGTATCGCCTTCGCCGCCAATGCCGCGAGTTTCGCGGTGGTCGCCGTGATCGTCGGGCTGCTGATCAGCCTGCCATGCGTGGCGAGCCTTGGCGGCGCGCCGCCCGAACGGGTGGCTGGGGCGATGCGCGCCGGGCTTTCCTATGCCGCGGCGGAACCGGTGGTGCGGCGGACGCTGGTGCGCTCGGCCGAGTACTACGGCTTCGCCAGCGCGATCTGGGCGCTGCTGCCGCTCTATGTCAGCCAGACGCTGGGCCTGGGCGCCTCGGCCTACGGCGTGCTGCTGGGGCTGATCGGTGTTGGCGCGATGCTGGGCGGGCTGGCGATGCCGCATTTGCGTGCGCGCGTCCCGCGCGATGCGCTGATCACGTCGGCCGGCCTGGTGACCGGGCTTGCCCTGCTGCCGCCGGTGCTGCTGCCCGCTTTCTGGTCCGCCGCCGCGGGCATGGTGCTGTACGGGGTGGGCTGGATTCTTGGCGCCTCGAACCTGCAGACCACGGTGCAGCTGGCAAGCGCCCCCTGGGTGCGGGCACGCACGCTGTCGATCTACCAGGCCGTGTTCAATGGCGGCATGGGCCTGGGCGCCGTGGGCTGGGGGTGGCTGGGCGAGCACGCCGGCGTGCCGGGCACGCTGCTGGCCTCTGCGCTGGGCAGCGTGGTCGCCGCCGTGCTGGGCCGGATGTCCTCGCTGCCGGCCGAGGTGCCCGACCCCTCGTTGCCCGCTCTCGGGCTGCACCCGAACCTCGCGATAAGCGACGCGATCTCGCCGCTGCTTGAACAGGCCGCGCATCCCGTACTGGTCAGCATCACCTGGCGCATCGCGCTGGAGGATGCCGGCGCCTTCCGTGCCGCGATGGACGAGGTGGCGCTGGCCCGGCGGCGTGATGGCGCGACGCGCTGGCTGCTCTCGCGCGATATCGAGCAGCCGGAATACTGGGTGGAAGCGTTCCGGCTTCCCGACTGGCACGAAACGCTGCGTGCGGTCGCACGGATGAACCTGGTGGATGCCGAGGCGATCGCGGCGGCGAGAAAATTCCATCGCGGCGAGCGGCCGCCGGAATTGCGGGTGCTGATCGCAGAGCGGACGTAGGGAGGGTCGGAACCTCTACGCCTCGGCATAGTGGCGCGCGAACACTTCTGCGATCGCGGGCCTTGCCAGCACGTGCGCGGCGTGCAGGTCGAGTGCCGGGAACTTCTCGCGCCGGCGTTCCGGCCCGCCCATCCAGCGGCTCATCACCGCCACCTGCAGATCGAGCGCCGAGAACCCCGACAGGCACCAGGGATCGGGGCGCAGCTGGTCGATCACCATCTGCCAGTGCCGGTCTGCCTCCTGCCGCGCGGCCTGCTTCACGGCCTCGGCGCCGGTGGGGTCGGTGGTGAAGCGCTCCGGATAGTCCCAGCGCGAGACGCACGGGTAGACGTTGGCGGCGATGGTGATCAGCCAGCGCAGGAATTTCGCGCGCTCCTCGTGGCCGGGGGGCGGGGCCAGGCGGGCTTCGGGGAAGCTCTCGGCGACATGGATCACGCATGCCGCCGATTCCGTGATCAGCTGGCCGCCCGGCGTGATCAGGGCGGGCAACTGTCCCATCGGGTTGATCGCAAGATAGGCGGGATCGCGCTGGGCATTGCTCTCCAGCGCGTGGTCGATCAGCTGCACCGGGGCGCCGGCCTCGGCCAGCATCGCCTCGACGATCAGGCTGCCCGACCCGCGGTCGCCATGGATGATCCAGGTCATGCGCGATCCTCGCGCATCGCCGGCCCTGCCGACCAGCGGAAAAGCCTGAT
>JADYYZ010000272.1 GCA_020853405.1 Acetobacteraceae bacterium | reverse complement strand
GGGTCTCAGGGCAAGGTTCACGAAATCACCGGCGGAGGTCGGATCGCGCGGGCTGTCTAGCACCGCCCGGCGCACCCTGGCCACCAGGGCGGCAACGCGGCCCGGGCTAGCGCTCTGCCTCGCGCACGCCCTTGATGATGACCGCCGCGATTGCCCTGCCGAGGCAGGCATGCAGCGTATCGGCAACTTTCGGCCAGTCCCGCCGCGGCGAGCGCTCGGGGTCGATCTGGCCGGACTCGACCCAGTGCTTCATCAGCTCGTAGCGGCGCAGCAGCATGGCGTCTGTCGCATTGGCCACCGCCTCCATCGCCTGGCGGTAGGGTGTGTAGTTCAGGGTGGCCCGCGCCATCCGGCTGAATTGCGGATCCATCAGCAGCAGGTCGGCGCCGGCGGCCTGGGCCCGGTCGGCGCCGGTGCGCAGCACCTGGGCGAACTCGTCGGGGTCGACCCCGTTCACGGCATCGACCGTGCCGGTCTGCCAGATCACCAGGTCGGGGTGGAACTCGGGCAGCGCGGCATCCAGCAGCCCGGCGAGATCGGCGGCCGAGAGGCCGCGTCCGCCACGGGTCTGCAGGACGATCTCGGTCTCCGCCAGCTTGGCGCCGAGCGCGATCTTCAGCTGCTGGGGGTAGGCGGTCTGCGGGCCGGAGGTGCCACCCTGGGTCGACGATGCCGACCCGATGACGAGCACGCGCAAGGCCCTGCGCTGGGCGATCGCGTGGGCGGCGTGGCGCAGCGGCTCGATCGGCCCCAGAAGCTCGGCGGGCGCGTCGCAGACATCGGCGGCGCGTGCCGCCGGCGCGGCCAGCACGACCAGGGCGGCAAGAAGCGCCGCGAAACCATGCCGCGCAACGCTCATGGCACGTTGCTATCAGCAGGTTGCGGTTTCGCCAAGGCTGCCGCCGGCTGCGCCGTGCCGTCGGCCGGGAGGGCTGGGCCGGGTGCTGCCCGCGCCGGGCGGCCGCCGGCCCGGTCGTACCAGGCGCTGGCCGCGGCAAACGCCGTGCAGACGCCCCAGCCCGCGAGCGCAAGCGCGACCTGCGTCCACAGCGAGGCATCGATCTCCTGCATCACCAGGCGGCCGACGAACGACAGGAACACGCCAAGCGCGAACACCATCAGCCCGTGCTGGCCGCACAGCGTGAAGGGCTGCGCCGGCCAGGCGAGCGCGAAGCGGCTGTCGCGCGGGATCAGCCGGCTGGCCAGGTAGGCGAGGGCGAGGAAGTGCAGCAGCCGCACCGGATGCAGGCCCGCCTTGTCGATCCCGACATTGATCCGTTCCGCCCACGGCGGGGGCAACGCCTCGGCCAGCCCCGGCAGGCGCCAGGCGGTGCTGAGAAGGAGGCCGGCGATCGTAATCAGGATGGCGCCGGCGGTCAGATACCAGCGGCCGCCGAACCAGCGCTCGCGCCCCGCGACGCCGAGCTGCGAGACCACGGCACCGATCACGAACAGGAACTGCCAGGCGAGCGGATTGAAGAACCAGGCACCGGTGGTGGTCGGCAGGTTGAAGCCGCTGAGCCGGACGAAAAGATAGAGCGCGCCCGAGACGCCCAGCATCAGCCATGGCCGGGCCAGCAGCGGCAGCAGCAGCGCAAACCCGACCAGCGTGACGATATAGAGCGGCAGGATGTCCATGAAGGCGGGCTGGAAGCGCAGCGCCAGCGCATCCAGCACCGCGAGGTAGGGCTCGTGCAGGAATTCGGCGACCCGGGTCTCGTCCAGATAGGCGGGGTTGTCGAACCGCGCGGCACTCCAGCTGACCTGGGCGATGAAGGCGACGAACATGAAGATGTGCGCGACATAGAGGGTCCAGGCGCGCATTCCGACCGAGGTCGCAGCATAGGCCCAGCCATTGCGCTGATATTGCCGCCCATAGGCGATGGCGGCGGCGTAACCGGCCAGGAAGATGAAGGTTTCGGTGGCGTCGGAGGGACCGAGGACCTGGATGGTGAAGATCCAGAAGCCGTGGTCGGGGATGTGGTCGATGAAGATGCAGAACAGCGCGTAGCCGCGGAAGAAGTCGACGCGGGTGTCGCGGTTCTCGCGGATCAGGCTGCGCATGGCCGCGGTCCGGGTCCTGACCTCACGGCGGCGATTCTGCGGGCGGGCGGCTGCCGGTTCAAGCCCGCCGAGGGGCAGCGGCTGATGAGACGTGTGCGCGGCAATGGCGGAACGGGGTGTATGGCTCTGCCTTCGCGGTTCTGGGCGGCTTGCCAGCCTGGTGTATGCCGATGCTGGCAGGATCGGCCGCAGCCGAAACGGGTTCGGCTGTGGCTGGCGTGCACTTCCTGCGTTCGGCTGCGGCCGCGCGTGCCCGGGTCCGGCCGAGTGATCTGCCATTCGACGACTTTCTGACAAGCAGGCCACGATGGCAGGCACGGGTCTGCTCACCCATTCCATCCCCGGGAGCGCTACCGGATCATTGGGCCCCCCCCAGGGACCATCTCGCTGCGGTGGCGGTTCTCGCCGAGGCAATGGGTGCGGCATTCGGCTGGTCCGGCGCCCCCCGTCTGCCCGGCCAGCTGCACGATATCGGGAAGGTTGCGGTCGCGTTTCGGCGCTACGTCGCGGGCCACGGCGGTGCCCGCGGCCCCCGACCATTCCGCCGCCGATGCGCGCGAGGCCGCCGGCGCCCGCTCCTGCGCTACCTGCCGCGACGCCGCCCCCCAGCTACGCCGCCAGCCGATCCCGGTCGCGACGGGCGGGTGAAGTCGGATCGGCGGATCGGGCAGGCGAATCAGATGATCGCATCCTCCGGCGCCTGCTCGCGCCGCGCGGTCATGCCGTAGTCGCGGATCACGCCGGCGACCCGCAGCCGGTAGTCACTGAAGACGCCTCCGCGACCGGCCCGCTGCGCGTCGCGATGCAGCGCGTTGCAGCGCCAGTTGCGCACCGCCTCCTCGTCGCGCCAGATCGACAGGCTGAGCAGTTTGCCGGGCGTGCTCAGGCTCTCGAACCGCTCGACGCTGATGAAGCCGTCCATCGTCTCAAGCACAGGCCGGAGTTTGGCGGCGATCCCAAGATAGGTGTCGCGCCGGCCGTCGGCGATGACGACTTCGAAGATCACGGCGATCATGGTGCGCATCCTTACCGGTGGGCGTCTGGCAAAGCTTCACCCGCGAGCGAAGCATGCGCGATCCGTCTGGGCTAGACTGCCGCCATGAGCATCGCCGCCATCGCCGCCCTGATCGCCGATCCGGCGCGCGCCGCCATGCTGCAGGCACTGATGGCGGGCCAGGCGCTGACCGCCGGCGAACTGGCGCGGGCGGCGAACATCGCGCCGTCCAGCGCCAGCGCGCACATCGCACGGCTGGCCGAGGGCGGGCTGGTGGCGGTGCGCGCCCAGGGCCGGCACCGCTACGTCACGCTTTCCGGCGAGCAGGCAGCGCAGCTGCTTGAAACCATGCTGACCATGACCGAGCCGCCTCGCCGCTGGACGCACGGCGAGGCGCTGCGGCGCGCGCGCACCTGTTTCGATCACCTGGCCGGCCAGCTCGGTGTCGCGCTGCGCGACGGCCTGGTCACGCGCGGCTGGATCCAGCCGCAAGCGGGCGGCTGGGCGCTGAGCGAGGTGGGCGCGGCAGGACTTGCCACCGCCGGCATCGACCTCGCTGCCGCACGTGGCCGCACCAGCCTCGCCTGTGACTGCATGGACTGGTCGGAGCGCGTGCCGCACCTGTCGGGCCGGCTGGCAGTGGCGATCTGCCGGCTGTGCCTGGAGCGCAACTGGCTGCGCCGGGCCGGCGACGAGGGGTTGTCGCGGCGCACGCTGCTGGTCAGCCCCGAGGGTGGGCGGATGCTGCGCGAGGTTTTCGGGGTGCAGCTCGGCAGCTAGGAAGAGGGCTCGGCGCGGCCGCTATCACGCGCCACACCGCGGCAGCTTTACACGCCTGGCCTGGCATGGTGCACGTGGCCTTCCACCTGCCCCCGCCATCGAACAGGATTCGCCGCCGTGCGCCGCCTTGTGCTGAAAACTCTCCGCCGCCTCGCCGTCGTCGCCGTCGTCGCGGCGGTGGCGACACTTGGCTTGCGCCTCTGGCAGATCGAAAGCGGGGCGCCGCTGGAGCTCTGGCACAAGGTTCTCCCGCCGGAGCTCAGTGCCGCCGAGATCGACCATACCGACTGGCAGGGCTACCTCGCGGCCGAGGAGCGGGCCTTCGCGACCGTCGAGGCCGAGGTGGTGCAGAAACTCACCCCCGATGAACGGGCACCGTTCAACCGCTACGATCCGGCAAGCCCGGTCCATCCCGGAAGGTTCGCACAGGACTTCAACCGCAGTTTCGTGCTGGAGCCGGACGGCCCGCCACGGGGTGCGGTGGTGCTGCTGCATGGGCTGACCGACGCGCCCTATTCGATGCGCCATGTCGGCGCACTCTATCGTGACCACGGGTTCGTCGCGATCGTGCCGCGGCTGCCCGCGCACGGTACGGTGCCGGCTGCCCTTGCCGCCGTCGACTGGCCGGACTGGATGGCAGCGACCCGGCTCGCGCTGCGCGAGGCACGCCGGCGCGCGGGCCCGGGTGCGCCGATCCACCTGGTGGGCTTCTCGAACGGCGGCGCGCTGGCGCTGAAGCACGCGCTGGATGCGCTCGACGATCCTGCCCTGGTTCGCCCCGACCGGCTGGTGCTGATTTCACCGATGGTCGGCATCACCGAATTCGCGCGCTTCGCCGGCATCGCCGGCTGGCCGGCGTGGCTGCCGCGCTTCGCCAAGGCCGCCTGGCTTGGCGTCGTGCCTGAATTCAACCCGTTCAAGTTCAACTCGTTCCCGGTGAACGGGGCGACGCAATCCTGGCGGGTGACGCAGGCGCTGCAGGAACAGATCAGGCGCCACACCCGCGGCGGCACGATTGCCGGGCTGCCGCCGGCACTGACCTTCCAGTCGGTGCTGGATTTCACCGTCAGCACCAGGGCGATCATCGATGCGCTGTATGCGCGCCTGCCCGCGAACGGCAGCGCGCTGGTGCTGTTCGACCTCAACCGCGCCGCCAAGCTCGGGCCGCTGCTGCGGCCGCGCCTCGATACGCAGCTCGCGCGCGTGCTGCCGCCGCCGCCGCGCGCCTTCTCGGTCACGGTGATCGCCAACGCTGCCCCTGGCCAGGCAGCGGCGGTGGCGCGCACGACCCAAGCCGGCAGCGCCGAGACCAGCGAACAGCTGCTTCCGCATTCCTTTCAGCCCGAGGTATTCAGCCTGTCGCACGTGGCGCTGCCGTTCCCCGAGACCGATGGGCTCTACGGCAGCAACCCCGACCCCGCCGAGGATTTCGGCATCCAGTTCGGCACGATCGCCGCACGCGGCGAGCGCGGCGCGCTGATCGTGGCACTCGATGCGCTGCTGCGGCAGAGCTCGAACCCGTTCTTCCCCTATATGCTGGAGCGGATCGCCGAGCTGATTCCGCCGCGCTGATGCCGGCGCCGGCGGTGGTTCGCGCCGCCGCGCTCAGGCCGGCGCCGCGAGCCGGCGGCCGTACTCAAGCGCCTCGGCATCGCGCCCGATCGCGGCGACCGCGACCACCGTGCCGCCCTTCCTGTAGCTGACCAGGCAGTCACGCGCCGCGGGATCGCCATCGATCTCGATCGCGTCCCAGGATTCGCCATGGCCGACATAGCGGATCGCGACATCGTAATGCATGCTCCAGAAGAACGGCGCATCCTGGAAATGCTTGCGCGCGCCGAGCATGTTCTCGGCCGCGACCTGGCCCTGTCGTTCCGCCACCACCCAATGCTCGACGCGGCGGGTCTGGCCGCCCGTGCCCTCGCGCCAGCGCGCGACGTCACCGGCGGCGAAGATGCCGGGCGTGCCGGTCTCGAGCCCGGCATCGACCAGGATGCCGTGATCGGTGCTGATGCCGGCCGCTTCGGCAAGCGCCGTGTTCGGGCGCACGCCGACGCCGATGATCACGAGGTCAGCGGAAAGCGTCGAGCCATCCTTCAGCGTGACCGCATCCGCCCCGATCGCGCCGAGCGACGCCCCCATGTGGAACACCACGCCATGGCTTTCGTGGAGGCTGCGGATGAAGTCACCGAGTTCCGGGCCGAGCACGCGCTCCAGCGGCCGTGCATCGAGCGAGACGACATGCACCGCAAGCCCCCGCGCGCGCAGCGCCGCCGCGGTTTCGAGCCCGATGAAGCCGGAACCCAGCACCACCGCGGATTTCGCCTGTTTCGCCCGGGCGATGATGGCGCGACAGTCGGCGAACGAGCGCAGCGTGAACACGTGCGGCTGGTCGGCGCCTGGGATCGGCAGCCGCACCGGCTGTGCCCCGGTGGCGATCAGCAGGCGATCGAAGGGGAAGGCGCGCCCGTCGGCGGTCGTGACCTTGCGCCCCGCCACATCGATCGCCGCCACCTTTGTGCGCAGCCGGAGGTCGATGCCGTTGCCTGCGTAGAACTCATCGGGCCGGAGCGGCATCCATTCGTCCGGCGCCTCACCCGCCAGGAAATCCTTCGAGAGGTTCGGCCGATCGCAGGGCGCATCCTCGTCCTCGCTCAGCATCACGAGCCGCCCCTGATAGCCACGCCGGCGCAGCATTTCCGCGCAGGCAAACCCCGCGGCACCGCCGCCGATGATGACGATGTCCTGCGGCTGGCCGGCGGCGTGCGGCGGCGGCTGCGACGCGGGCGCCGCGCGCTCGCGAACGATGATCCGCTCGCCCTTGCGCTCGACCTTCCAGCACGACACCGGATCGAACGCGGGCGCGCCCAGCGCCTCGCCGGTGCGAAGCGAGAAGCACGCATGGTGCCAGGGGCAGCGCACCGTCTCGCCGACCACGATGCCAAGTTCGAGCGGACCGCTGTAATGGGTGCACCTGGCACCGACCGCCACCACCTCGTCGCCGATACGGGCGAGCAGCACCGCCTCCTCGCCGACATGGCCCCGCAGCATCTGCCTGCCGCCGAAATCGGCAATGCCGACGCCCTGCGTCAGGTCTGGGCCGGGATCTTCATTCTCGTGCGAGGCCATGGGGGGATCTCCTTCCAAGCAGTAGATCGCGGCGCCGGGCCGCTTCGGTCTCCTCCCAGCCTGCCTTTCTTTTCAGATAGGTCGTCGGGGCCGGGGTTTCAGCAGTGCTGCCGGCGGCGGTTGCATGCGCAGGCCGCATCGCCGGTCGTCGCGCGCGCACTGGAACGCCGCCACGAGAGGCGTATCGTCACCGGCGAGAGGATCGCAGGAGGATGCGTGATGGCGAAGTTCTCCATCGGCGACCATGTCAGCTGGAATTCCGAGGCAGGCAGGGTGAGCGGTAGGATCATCAGGGTTCACCGCGCCGATTTCGAATTCAAGGGGTACCGGCACCGGGCATCGGAGGGCGATCCGCAATACGAGATCAGGAGCGACCGGACCGACCACATCGCTGCCCACAAGGAAGGCGCGCTGACCAGGCTCGGCTGATGGTGGCGCGCTTCACCACCATCGGCCATTCCAACCGCGGTCTTGACGAAGTCCTCGGCATGCTGCGCGGGGCGGGTGCCGAGCTGCTGGTCGATGTAAGATCGTTCCCGCGATCGCGCGCCAACCCTGCCTTCAACATCGACCGGCTGCCGCCGGCGCTGGCGGCGGCGCAGGTCGGCTACCTTCATTGCCCCGCGCTCGGCGGGCGGCGGGGGAGACAGCGCTCGGTCGATCCTGACCTGAACGGGTATTGGCAAGCGCAAAGTTTCCACAACTACGCCGACTATGCGCTGGGCGATGCGTTCTCCGCGGCGTTCGACGAGCTCGTCCGGCTCGGAGGCAGCCGGCGTCTCGCGCTGATGTGCGCTGAGGCGGTCTGGTGGCGCTGCCATCGCCGCATCATCACCGATTACCTGCTGCTCGGCGGCCACGAGGTCGATCACCTGATGGCGCCCGGACAGATCGAGCACGCACGGCCGACACCAGGTGCG
>JADYYZ010000271.1 GCA_020853405.1 Acetobacteraceae bacterium | reverse complement strand
GGCTTTCCACGCAGTGGGGTCGCATCGGCCAGCTGATCGCCGAGGGCGCGATCGGCAGGCCAGCGCACGTCAACATCCAGCTGTTCCGCTTCCCCTACCGCCAGGGCGCCCGCGGCTGGCGTTACGATACCCAGCGCGTCGGCTCCTGGATGCTGGAGGAGACCGTGCATCATTTCGACCTGGCGCTCTGGTGGCTTGCGGCATCCGGCGTGCCCTCGAGCATCCGTGCCGACGCGCTGGGCGAGCCGAAGATGCCGCGCGCGCTCGGCGTCACGCTGCGCTTCGGCGATGGCGCGCTGGCCAGCATCAACACCACCGTCGCGGGCTTCGAGCACCACCTCGCGGTCTCGGTGATCGGCGATGGCGGCGCGATCCGCGCGCTGTGGTCGGCGGCGATGGATCGGGCGGAGACCGCGCAGGCGAGCCTGTCGCTGTTCCGCGGCCGCGCCGGCCCGGGCGAGCGGGCCGAAGCGATCGCCTTCGACGCATCGGGCGAGGTGCACGAGCTGGCCACCCAGGCGGAGGCAGCGATCCAGGGGTTCCGCGCCGGCCGGCCCCTGGTCAGCGCCGAGGAGGGCCGCGCCGCCGTGCTGGGCTGCCTGCTCGCCGAAGCCTCCGCCCGCGAGGGCCGCGTACTGGACTGGCCGAACACCGGGGCCGGGGTTTAGCCTTCGCCGACGCCGTTCCAGCAAGGAGAACGAAGATGTTGCTTCGCCGCACGCTGCTTGGCACCACCGCGGCAGCCCTGTCGATCCCGGCACTCGCGCAGGCGCGCAGGAAGATCAGTTTCCTGACCTGGAACCTGATCGACCAGGAAGCCCTGGTGAAGCGCTGGATCGAGAATTTCCACCGCGCGAACCCCGGCACCGAGGTCGAGTGGCTGGACAAGAAGGGTCCCGAGTTTCCTGCCTTCTACCAGACCCAGCTCGCCGCCGGCACGCCGCCCGACATCATCAACACGCAGGGCGCGCTGTGGCTGGAATACGCCGCCAACAACGTGCTGCTCGACCTTTCCACGCGGATCGCCGGCGATGCCGACATGCGCACCCGCTTCAACGCCGAGTACCTGAAGAACTGGACCTATACCGACCGCAACTTCATGGTGCCGTTCTACATCACCAAGACGCTGCTGTTCATCAACCGCCCGATGTTCCAGCGCGCCGGCCTTGCCGACCAGCCGCAGAGTTTCGAGCAGATCCTCGCGTTCGCGCAGAAGATGGCCTCGGCCGACAGCACCGGGTTCCTGACGCTGAACTTCGACTGGCTGTACTGGCCGCTGTTCAAGATGAACGGCATCGAACTGCTGACGCCCGACCTCTCGAAACCCGCCTTCAACACGGCGAAGATGGTCGAGGTGGTCGAGCAGCTCGCGCGCGCGAGCGATACCGGCGCCATCAACAAGATCTCCTGGACCGGCCGCTGGGTCGAGCCGAACGGCGCCTTCGCGGCCGGCAATGTCGGCATGCTGCACGCCCACAGCCCGGCCTATTTCTTCATCAAGGGGCAGGGCAGCTGGGTCAACCCGGAGACCATCGGCGCCGCCCACATGCCGGGCTACTGGTCGACGCCGAACAGCCATGGGCTGGGCATCAGCAGTGCATCGCGCAACCCAGACCTGGCCTGGGCCTTCATCAAGCACATCACCAACGACGAACAGGCCGGCATGTTCGCCAACGAGCGCAAGATCCTGACCGGCAACACCCGTGTCGACCAGGCGCTGCTGGCGAAGCTCGCGACCGAGGACCCGACGCTGGAGAAGATCCTGCGCACCCAGATCGAGCATACCGACCGCATGACCGGCAACTGGCGCCTGCCGAACGACGCCCGCGTGAAGGACGCTTTCTGGCCGGAACTGCAGAACGCGCTGCTGGGCCGCAAGACCGCGCGGGCCGCGATGGCGGATGCCGAACGGCGGGTGGCGCGGGAACTCAGTCGCGCCTGAGATGCCCGGCTGGTATTCCAGGAAGCGGACGCGCGAGATCGCGCTGATCGTCTGCTTCCTGGCGCCGTCGCTGGCGATCTTCATCCTGTACCGGCTCGCACCGCTCGGCTGGAACGTGATCCTGTCGTTCCAGTCCTGGTCGCCGATGCGGCCGCCGCGCTGGGTCGGCTTCGAGCACTACGAGGAGATGCTGTTCTACGACGACGTGTTCTGGCAGGCGCTGTGGAACACGCTGATCTGGATCGCCGCCGCCCCGATCGGGATCGTGCTGGCGCTTGGCATCGCGCTGCTGGTCAACAGCGACCTGAAGGGCGCCAGCATCTACCGCACCATCGTCTTCCTGTCGTATCCCTTGATGACGGTCGCGGTCGGCATCGTCTGGCGCTGGATGTACGACGAGCGCGGCGGCTTCATCAACTGGGTGCTGCGTTCGGCGGGGATCATCGACAAGCCGCTCGGGTTCCTTGCGAGCTTCGATCTCGCCCTGCCCTCGGTCATTGCAACCGAGATCTGGCAGATCCTGGGCTTCTACATGATCGTGCTGCTGACCGGGCTGCAGGCGATTCCGACCCATCTCTACGAGGCGGCACGCATCGACGGCGCGCCGGCCTGGGCACGCTTCGCGCGCATCACCGTGCCGATGCTGCGGCCGTCGCTGTTCCTGTGCGCGGTGATCGCGCTGCTCAACAGTTTCACCAGTTTCGACCTGGTCTACATCATGACCAATGGCGGGCCGGGGCACGCGACCGAGCTGCTGATCACCTACATCTACAAGCTCGGCTTCGGCCAGACCAAGTTCGACTACGCGGCGGCCGTCACCGTCGTGCAGTTCGTGCTTCTGCTGTTCCTGACATTCCTTGCCAACCGCGCCGCCGGCGGCAATGCCGGGGCGGTGGAACGGGACTGACGGGAAACCAGAATCGCTACGGCTTCTCCACGCTCCAGAAAAGCGGGATGCTGGATGGGATGAGGTTCTTCAGCGTGCTGCGCCAGGCCGCCGGCGCGATGAACTGGCCCCACATCACCGCGGGCACGTTGTCGAAGCCGATCGCCGAGATCTCGCGCGCCAGGCGCTGCCGCTCGGCGTCGGTCTGCGCCCTGGGAAAGGCCGCGTACAGCGGCACCAGCCGTTCGTCGCAGCTCCAGCCCGAATAGTCGACACAGTTGCCGGCCAGGTAGAAATGGGTAAGCGGCGAGGCAAGGTCGAAGCCCGAGGCGGTGACGCCGAACGCCGCCCATCCCTCGCGGCGGGCACGGCGATTGAGCAGCGTGCCCCAGTCCATCGCCTGCAGCTCGACATTGAATCCGGCTTGCCCGAGAAGGTCGGCCGCCACCGCCGCGGAGACGCGCAGGGTCTCGATATCGGTCGCCTGCATGACCACCACCTTCTCGCCGTTGTAGCGTGTGCGACGCAGTGCGTCGCGCGCCGCAGCGACCGAAGGATTGCGGGCAATCTCGCTGCCTTCTGTGTTCTCGAACGGCCCGCCGCACATGAACCAGGCAAGGCAGCCGGGCTGGGTCAGCCGCTCCGGCAGGCCAAGCGCGGTCAGCACCGTGCTCTGGTCAAACAGGCGCCACAGCACACGGCGGATCTCCGGATCGTTGAAAGGCGGTGCCGCGTGGTTCAGCCGGATGAAGCCCTGGAAGCTGTTCATCCCGCCCGGCCCGCCGATGCTGACGCGGCGGTTGCGCTCCAGCACGGCCAGCATGTCGAAGGGCGGGCTTTGCATGAAGTCGATCTCGCCCGCCTGCAGTGCCGCGGCGGCGGTCGCGCCATCGGGCATGGTGCGCAGTTCCAGGCGCTCAACATTCACGCGCTTGCCGCCGGCGAAGAAGTCTGCCGGTTCGGCCCGCGGCACATAGCGATCGTTGCGGTCAAGGATGATGCGATCGCCGGGCCGGTACAGGTCGGCGCGGAAAACGAAGGGACCGGAGCCGATGATCTCCGGGATGCGCCCGTCGCCGGCCGCCTGCACCAGCCGTTCGGGGAGCATGAAGGGCACTGGCGTGTTGGGCTGGCCGAGCGACTGCAGCACCAGGCCGAACGGCTCCTTCAGCGTCAGCCGGAACGTCCGCGCGTCGATCGCCTCCAGCGATTCCGTGGCGGCGGCAAGGCGCCTTCCCATCCCTGCCTTGGGCATCCAGCGGCGCAGCGAGGCAACGCAGTCGGCGGCGGTCACCGGTGTGCCGTCGTGCCACGCCAGTCCCGCGCGCAGCGTGAAGGTGTAGGTCAGCCGATCGTCAGAGATTGTCGTTTCCCCGACCATCTGCGGCCGGATTTCTCCGTTGGTGGTCAGGCCGAACAGCGTGTCGAACACCGTGTAGCCGAAGGCGCGCGTGATGTAGGCGGTGGTGAAATGCGGATCGAGCGTCGCGACCTCGGCTTCCAGCACCGCGACAAGGCTCGCCGCCCCGGCCGGGCGCGCGGGCAACGGCGCCGCAAGCAGGCCGAGCGCCATCGCGGCCAGCAGGCTCCACAGGCGTCCGACCATTCCACCGCTCCCTTCGCGACCGCATGGTATCCGTTGCGTAGCGCAGCATGTTTCGGGAACGTAAGGCAAGAACATATGCGTTGACCCGGCGCCAGCTGCACGGCCTGATCGCGCTGGCTCATTCCTGCCGGCAAGGAGACGCAGCCGATGTGCGACACCATGGTGGCCCTGGCATCGACCACCCTCGGCGGCGCGACGCTGTTTGCCAAGAACAGTGACCGTGAGCGCAACGAATCGCAGTTCCTCGATCACTGCCCCGCCGCGCGCCATGAACCAGGCAGCACGCTTCGCTGCACCTACATCGACATCCCACAGGCGGCCGAGACGCAGGCGGTGCTGCTGAGCCGCCCCTTCTGGTGCTGGGGTGCGGAGATCGGCGCGAACGCGGCCGGCGTGGTGATCGGCAACGAGGCGGTGTTCTCGCACCTCCATCCTCCCCGCCGCGAACCGGCACTGATCGGCATGGACCTGGTGCGGCTGGGGCTCGAACGGGCGGCGACGGCGGAAGCGGCGGTGGCGGCGATCATCGCGCTCCTGGAACGGCACGGCCAGGGTGGCGATTGCGGCCACCTGAACGAGCGTTACTACGACAACGCCTTCCTGGTCGCCGACCCGCGCGAAGCCTTCGTGCTGGAAACGGTCGGGCGGCTCTGGGTCGCCGGGCGCGTCCAGCGCGCCCGCGCCATTTCCAACGCACTGTCGATCGGGCGCGGCGCGGCGTGGCGGACAAGCCCCGCGCTGATCGAGGATGCCAGCGCACGCGGCCTGGCCGACGATCCCGCCGCGCTGGACTTCGCCGCGTGCTATCTGGACCCGGAGCGCGACACCCTGACCCAGGGGCGGGCGCGCTCAGCGCGGGCGACCGAGCTTCTGGCACGCCGGGACGGCACCCTGACAGTTGCCGACATGATGGCGGTGCTGCGCGACCACGGCCCTGCCGCCGAGCGCGACGCGGCGTGGCATCCGGCCAGGGCGCCAGGCCGCAGCATCTGCATGCACGCAGCCGGCCACGACCGCGGCGGCCAGACCACCGCTTCGATGGTCTCGGAGATCGGCGCGGATGGCCAGGCAGTACATTGGGTGACCGGCACCGCCGCACCCTGCCTTTCGATCTTCAAGCCCGTGGTGATCGAAGCCGGCCTCGCACCGCAAGGTCCGCGCCCGACCGGCCACTGGGGATCCGCGACGGCCTGGTGGCAGCACGAGACGCTGCATCGCGGCGCCGTGCTCGGCGATTTCGGCGCGGTGCGTGCTGCCCTTGCGCCGGAACGCGATGCCCTGGAAGCCCGCTTCCTCCGGCGCATGGCTGACGCGACACCCACCGGACGCGCCGAAGCCGCCGCGCAATGCTGGACCGACGCTGCGGCGTGGGAGACCGCCTGGCGGCGGCGGCTTCTGCCGGGCATGCTGATCACCGACGGCGGCCACCAGGCGGCCTGGCAGGAATTTTCCGGGCGCGCCATGGCAGGCACCGCCGACCGGCGCGGGCGCGCCAGCACATAGGGCGGGCACGATGCCGCACCGACGCTTCCCCTGGGCACGCCACGCCGTGCTGGTGCTGGTCAGCCTGGTGATGCTGGTTCCCTTCTACTGGGTCGCCAAGACCGCGGTGACCAACGAGAACATCTATGCCTGGCCGCCGCGCCTGCTGCCGGAGAGCCCGCACCTCTTCAACTTCGTCGATGTCTGGTACCTGATCGCGTTCCCGCGCTACCTGCTGAACAGCGTGATCGTCTCGCTGCTGGCGGTGATCGGCAATGTCGTGCTGAACGCGCTGGCCGGCTACGCGCTGACCCGGCATTTCCCGGCCAAGCGCCTGGTGATCCTGCTGCTGCTGTCGTGCATGCTGATCCCGTTCCAGGCGACGATCATCCCTGCCTATCTGATCACCGCCCGGCTCGGGCTGCTGAACACCCATCTGGGGCTTGCGCTGCCCCTGCTCTCGACCATCATCTGCATCTTCATCTACAAGGCCGCGTTCGAGGCGGTGCCGCGCAGCCTGGTCGATGCCGCGCGCATGGACGGGCTGTCGGAATGGCGGATCATCACGCACGTGATGCTGCCGCTGTCGAAGCCGGCGATCGCGACCAACGTGATCCTTGCCTTCATCTGGTCGTGGAACAGTTTCCTGTGGCCGCTGATCATCACGCGCGATCCGCAGATGCAGACCCTGCCGCTCGGGCTGGCGCGCTTCCTCTCCTACATGGAGGACACCACCGGCGCGCTCTATGCTTTCGTGGTGATGGTGCTGCTGCCCGGCATCTTCGTGTTCCTGATGGCACAGAAGGAGTTCATCCAGGGCCTGACCAAGGGCGCGACCAAGGGATGAGGCCAGCGCCATGAACCGGGCATGGATGCGAAGCCGCTGGGTGATCGTGCCGGGGATCCTGGCGATCCTGGTCGGCGGCTGGAACCTTTATGTTTCCGCCAACGCCCATGGCGTGATCGAGGGGCGCGTGATCGACCTTGCCGGCAGGCCGGTGCCGGGGGCGACGGTCACGCTCTACAACCGCAGCTTCATCACCAACGAGGCCAGGGCGGAGGCGAGAACCGGCGCCGACGGCCGGTTCCGCTTCGACGACAATTCCAGCCACGCGGTGCAGCTGCAGGCAGAAGCACCCGGCTTCGCGCGCGGTGCCCGCGTGACGCTGCGCCTGTGGTTCCGGGGACAGGACACGACCATGCACGAGCCACTGGTGCTGGCTGCGCGATGACCCCGAACGGACAGACCCGCCTGATCGTGATCGCCGGCTACCCCACCGGCCACATCAAGGGATTCGCCGAATACGAAGCCGCACTCGCGGCGCGCGGGGCGAACGCGCTCTATCTTTCGATGCAGGTGGCGCCAGCGAATTTCGCCGCCTTCATGGAAGGTGCCCGCCACATCGACAACCTGGCGGGCATCGTGCTCACCATCCCGCACAAGCTCGCCGGATTCCATGTCGCGACGACCAGCGACGCGGTGGTGCGGCTTGCCGGGTCGGCGAACCTGCTGCGCCCGACCCAGATGGGCTGGCACGCGACCAACGTCGACGGGCCGGGCTTCATGAACGCCGCGCGCGCCGCCGGCATGCGCTTCGCCGGCGAGCACGTGCAGCTGCTGGGCGCGGGTGGTGCCGGGCGGGCCGTCGCCACCGCGATCGCCGCCGAGAGCCCGGCGATGCTCGCCGTGCACGATGCCCAGCCGGGGCGGGCCGAGGCGCTGGTCGCCGACCTGTCGCACGCCTTCCCCGGCCTCGCCTGCCAGGCCGCAACGATCACCGCCAGCGTGCTCGTGAACTGCACGCCGGCCGGCATGGGGCACGATGCCAGCCTGCCGTGTGACGAATCGCTGAT
>JADYYZ010000270.1 GCA_020853405.1 Acetobacteraceae bacterium | reverse complement strand
TGCACGAGACCTTCGCGCCGGGGGCGGCGGCGGAACCGGTCGCCGGCCACGCGGCGGACGAGGCCGGCATCGTCGTGCGGGGCGCGGTCGAGGTCAGCGTCGGCGGCCTCTCGCGCGTGCTGGGCGAAGGCGACGCGTACTATTTCGACAGCCGTGCCCCGCACCAGTTCCGCAACGTGCATGACGGCCCGAGCGAGCTCGTCAGCGCGGTGACGCCGCCGACCTATTGAGGCCCGCAGGCAGGCATCCGGCGCAGGGCGTCAGATGTGCAGGTAGGTTTCGCGCACCGACTGCGCGGCCGACAGCGCGGTGCTGTCGCCCGACCAGACGGTGCGTCCCTTCTCGATCACCACGTGCCGGTCGGCAAGGCGCATCACCTGCGCGAGGTTCTTGTCGATCAGCAGGGCGGCCTGGCCCTCGCGCTTCAGCATCTTGAGCACCGCCCAGATCTCGGCGCGGATCACCGGTGCGAGACCCTCGGTCGCCTCGTCGAGGATCAGCAGCCGCGGGTTGGTCATCAGCGCCCGGCCGATCGCCAGCATCTGCTGCTCGCCGCCCGAGAGTGTCGCGCCTCGCTGGCGGCGGCGCGCGGCCAGCCGCGGGAACAGCGCATAGACGCGATCGAGCGTCCAGCGCGCGCGGCCGCCGCGCCGCGCCGCGGTGGCGACCAGGTTCTCCTCGACCGAGAGCGTCGGGAACACCTGCCTTCCCTCCGGCACCAGGCCAAGCCCCGCCTGCGCGATGCGGTGCGCGGGCCAGCCGGCGATGCTCTCGCCATCCAGGCTCACGCGCCCTGCCGTGATGCGCCCGCGCAGGCCGGGCAGCAGCCCCATGATCGCGCGCACGGTCGTGGTCTTGCCCATGCCGTTGCGGCCGAGCAGCGTCACCACCTCGCCGGCGCCGATCGTGAGCGACACGCCCGCCAGCGCCGGCGAGGCATCGTAGGCGGCGTGCAGCCGGTCGAGCTCCAGCATCAGGACAGTCCTTCCGGATCGTCCTCGCCGAGATAGGCGGCGCGCACCGCAGCGTCGGCGCGGATCGCCTCGGGCCGGCCGTGCGCGACGACCTTGCCATAGACCAGCACGGTGATCGCATCGGCCAGGCGGAACACCGCCTGCATGTCGTGCTCGATCAGCAGCACCGCGAAATCGCGCTTCAGGCCGGACAGCAGCCCGACCAGCCGCTCGGTCTCCTCCGGGCCGGCGCCGGCGAGCGGCTCGTCCAGCAGCAGCACGCGCGGCCGGGCGGCCAGCGCGATCGCAAGCTCGAGCTGGCGCTTCTCGCCGTGGCTGAGCGCGCCCGCCGGCACAGCCGCGCGCTGCGCAAGCCCGACGCGATCGAGTGCCGCCAGCGCTGCCTCGTTCAAGGCCCGCTCCGAGGCAGCGGGGCGAAAGAAGCGGAACGAGGAGCCGGCATGGCGCTGGGCGGCAAGGGCCACGTTCTCCAGCGCCGAGAAGCCGGGCACGATGGCGGTGATCTGGAAGCTGCGGGCGATCCCGAGCCGAGCGCGGCGCGCCATCGAAAGCGTCGTGATCGCCTCGCCGGCGAAGCGGATGCTGCCGGCATCCGGCCGCAGCAGGCCGGAAATCTGGTTGATCAGCGTGGTCTTGCCGGCGCCGTTCGGACCGATCACCGCGTGCAGCACGCCGGTCTCGACCACGAGGCCGACATCATCGGTGACGACCAGGCCACCGAAGGATTTCCTGAGGCCCGCGACCTCCAGCAGCGGCCCCAGCAGTGGCCCCGGCATCTCCGCTGTCATCGGCGCAGCAGCTCGCGGGGCCATTGGCGAGGCAGGCCGGAAAGCCCCTGCGGCATGAACAGCACCGCCAGCACCAGCAGCCCGCCGAACAGGATGCGCCAATGCTCCCACATCGGCGACAGGAACTCCTCCAGCAGCACATAGAGGGCGGCGCCGAACATCGCCCCCGTCAGGCTGCCTACGCCGCCCAGGATCACCATGAACAGCAGTTCGCCCGAACGCTGCCAGGCAAGATAGCTGGGCGCGACGAACTCGGTGAGATTGGCGAACAGGAAGCCGGCGATGCCGCCGAGGCCGGCCGCGATCACATAGGCGGCCAGCTGGTAGGGCAGCGGATCGAAGCCGAGGGCGCGCACCCGGAGCGGGCTCTGCCGCGCCGCGCGCAGCACGCGCCCGAAGCGGCTCGCGAGCAGCACGCGGCACAGCAGCCAGGTGCCGGCCAGCGCAGCGAGGCAGAGATAGTGCAAGCCAAGCCGCGCCTCCAGCCAGCGCGCGCCGAACAGGGTGCTGCGCCCATACAGCGTGTAGCCGTCATCGCCGCCATAGGCGGAGAGCGAGGCGGCGGTGAAGAACGCCATCTGCCCGAACGCCAGCGTGATCATGATGAAGTGCACGCCCGAGGTGCGGAGCGCGATCACCCCGGTGGCCAGCGCGAACAGCATCGCCGCCGCCGCCGCGACAGGCAGCACGATCGCTCCCTCGGTGATGCCGGCACCATCCAGGATCACCAGCGCATAGGCGCCGAACCCCAGGCTTGCGGCGTGACCGAGCGAGACCAGGCCGGCGCCGCCGACCAGCAGCGAAAGCGATAGCGCCGCCATCGCCATGATCATGATGTGCGCAAGCAGGGTCAGCACGTGGCCCTGGTCGAAGCCGACCAGCGGAAGCGCGGCCAGCAGCGCGAACAGGCCGCACGCAGCCTGCCACCCCGACGCTGCCATCAGCTGCTGCGCACGGGAAACAGGCCGGCGGGCCGCAGCGCCAGGACCGCTGCCATGGCGATGTAGACCAGCATCGAGGCGAGCGCCGCCCCGGTCTGGCGCGCCGCCGACGCATCGAGGAAAAGCCGCATCAGTTCGGGCGCGAGGCTCTTGCCCAGGGTCTCGACGATGCCGACGATCAGCGCGGCGACGAAGGCGCCGGAGACGCTGCCGGTGCCGCCGATCACGATCACCACGAAGGCGAGCACCAGCAGGTTGTCGCCCATGCCCGGTTCGACCGACAGGATGGGGGCCGCCATCACCCCGGCGAATCCGGCCAGCATCGCGCCCAGGCCGAACACGACCATGAACAGTTTCCGGATATCGACGCCCAGGGCGGCGACCATGGCAGCGTTGCTGGCCCCTGCCCTGAGGCGCATGCCGGCCAGCGTGTGCCCGGTCAGCCACCACAGCAGCAGCCCGACGCCAAGGCCGGCGGCGATGATCGCGATGCGGTAGGTGGGATAGAGCAGGCCCGGCATCAGCACGACGCCGCCGGCGAGCAGGTCGGGGCCGGGCACCTGCAGCGGCGCTGCCCCGAACAGCGCCTTCACACCCTCGTTCAGCACCAGGATCACGCCGAAGGTCGCCAGCACCTGCTGCAGATGGTCGCGCGCGTAGAGGTGGCGGAACACCAGCCATTCCAGCACCAGCCCGAACAGCAGCGCCGCCGGCAGCGACAAGGCAAGCGCGCCCCAGAACGAACCGGTCGCCGCCGCGAAGAACGCCGCCAGATAGGCACCCAGCATGTACTGCACGCCGTGCGCCAGGTTGATGAAGTCCATCACCCCGAACACCAGCGTCAGTCCCGCCGCGACCAGGAACAGCAGGATGCCGAGCTGGATGCCGTTCAGCAGCTGGATCAGCAGCAGGCCCGTGGTCATCGGCCTCGTGCGGGGATCCGGCCCCGGATCCGAGAAGATGCCAGGCCGCGCACTCGGGTGCTACGCCATCCTGCACTCGCGCGCGTGCGGGTCGGCATCGTTCGACAGCACCTTGCGCCGTGCCGCGGTCTGGAAGCGGCCATCGCTGCGCTTCTCGACCTGGCACAGCCAGAAATCCTGGATCGGAAAGTGGTTGGTGTTGAACTTGAACGATCCGCGCACGCTCTGGAAATCGGCCGCGCGCAGGGCGTTGCGCAGCCCGTCCTTGTCGCGCAGGTCGCCGGCGACCTTCCTGATCGCGCTGTCCAGCAGCATCGCGCCGTCATAGGACTGCGCGGCATAGGCAGCCGGCACGTAGTTGAAGCCGGCCAGGAAGTCGGCCACGAACTTCCGGTTCTGCGGGTTGTCGAGGGTCGGCGCCCAGGTCGAGCCGCTGTAGAAGCCGAGTGCCGCGTCCTGCTGGGCCGGCAGGGTCGCCTCGTCGACCGTGAAGGTCGACAGGAAGGGGATGTTCGCAAGCCCCGCCTGGCGGTACTGGCGAACCAGGTTCACGCCGAGGCCGCCCGGCATGAAGGTGAACAGCGCATCGGGCCTGGCCGCGGCGATCTTGGCGAGTTCGGCTGCGAAATCGAGCTGGGTCAGCGGCACGTACGCCTCCTCGGCGACCTCGCCCTTGAAGCGGCTGCGGAAGCCGGCCACCGCATCGCGCCCGGCCTGGTAGTTCGGCGTCAGCACGAACACCCGCCGGTAGCCGAGGTCGTTGCATGCCTCGCCGATCACGCTGTGCACCTGGTCGTTGTTGTAGCTGGCGGCGAAGAAGTTCGGCTGGCAGCCGCGGCCGGCGAAGGGAGACGGGCCGGCATTGGTGCTGATCAGGAAGGTCCCGGTCTCGGTCACCGGCCGCATGATCGCGGCCAGGATGTTCGAGAACACGACGCCGACCACGAAATCGACCTTGTCGCGCTCGAGCGCGGTGCGCACCTTGGCCACCGCGACCTCGGGGCGGAGCTCGTCGTCGATCGCGATCACCTCGGTCGGGATGCCGCCGAGCTTGCCGCCGAGGTGCTTCATTCCAAGCAGGAAGCCGTCGCGCAGGTGCGTGCCCAGCACCGCCTGTGGCCCGGTCTGCACCGCGACCAGCCCGATCTTGATGCCGGCAGCGGGCTGGGCACGCAGCGATGGCGCGGCGAGCGGCAGCACCGCTGCCCCCGCGGCCGCCCCCAGGAGCGCCCGGCGCCCGGCGCGAAGAGTATCCGTTTTCCGCATTGTTCTGGCCTTCCCTCAGTCGGATGTGGCTGATTTTAGCCTGCAATGAGGTGGGCGCGGCAAGCGCCGGCACGGCACGCATCGGCCCCGCCTCCGTGCCGGGCGATTGCCGCCGCTCCCTCTCCGGCGCTAGCGTTGGCGACCAGCCCGGGAGACCGATCGCATGCGCGTTGCCGCCCCCCTGCACCCGTCCGCTGCGCGGGCGGCCGGTCGCTGATGGACCCGGCGAAGCTCGAGCAGCTGCGCGCCCGCTTCTCGGGCGCCGGCTCCGCCGATTTCGACGATCCGCTCGGCAAGCGCATCGCCGGGAAACTGTTCGTCGGCGACCGCCGTGCCTTCCCGTTCGAAGGGGTGGCGACCTTCCTCTCCGCGCCCTACGTCCCCGACCCGTTCGCCATGCCCGCGAGCGAACGGCCGCAGGTGGCGATGGTCGGCGTGCCGATGGATCTCGGCGTCACCCATCGCAGCGGCACCCGGTTCGGCCCGCGCGCGGTGCGCGCGGTGGAGCGCATCGGGGTGCTGGAACCGGCGCTGAGGGTCGCCCCACTCGTCGAGGCGCGGTTCGCCGACATCGGCGACGTGCCGATGGGATCGCGCTTCTTCCTCGATGCCTGCCACCGCGACATCGAGAACTTCTACCTCCGGCTCGACAAGGCCGGGATGCGCCCGCTGTCGGCGGGGGGCGATCATTCGATGACGCTGCCGATCCTGAAGGCACTGGGCCGCGACCGTCCGCTCGGGCTTGTGCATATCGACGCGCACGGCGACGTCTCCGGCAGCTACGAGGGCACGACACTGCACCATGGCGGCCCGTTCCGCGAGGCGGTGCTGGCCGGCGTGCTCGATCCCGAACGCACCATCCAGATCGGGCTGCGCGGCGGCGGCTGCTGGCTGAACGAGTTCAACCTCGCTTCCGGCATGACCGCGATCCACATGCACGAGCTCGAGACGATGGGCATGGCCCAGGTGATCGCCAGGGCGCGCGAGGTCGCGAAGGGGCCGATCTATGTCACCTTCGACATCGATTCGATCGACCCTGGCTTTGCCCCCGGCACCGGCACGCCGGAGGTCGGGGGCCTGACCCCGCGCGAGGTGCTGGCCCTGCTGCGCGGGCTGGTCGGGCTCGATGTCGTCGCCGGCGATGTGGTCGAGGTCGCGCCGCAGTACGACGCCTCGACCGCCACCGCGCAGATCGCGGCCCAGATGATGTTCCAGATCCTTTGCCTCATGGTGAAGGCGCCGTCGTTCAAGGGAGAGTACTGACCATGCGTCGCCTGTCCTGGCTCGCGGCGCTGCCGCTGCTGCTGCTCGGTGCCTGCGCACAGGAACAGCCACCGCCACCGATGGACAACCCCGGCATGCCGCCCGGCCTGGCGCCGACCGCGGCCGGCGCGTCGGCCCAGACCACGGCGGGCGGCTATCCGGCGCAGTTCAGCTGCCCCGCGAACGGCACGATCGTGGAGACGACGAACGGCGTGCGCCGCTATTTCGGTGCAGCACCCAACGACCCCGAGCTCTGCGTGATGCAGCGGCCCGAGGACCAGGGCCAGGTGCGGCGCGTCTATTCCCTCTTCACCTACAATCCCTACGATACCGGGCAGGTGCGCGCGGCGCTGCGCCAGTTCTTCCCGCTCTATCCAGGGAAAAGCGTGCGCCATTCCATCCTGGTTCCAGGCTCGCAGACCATCCTGACCTTCACCGCGGTCGGGCGCGAGAGCGTGACGGTGCCGGCCGGCACCTTCGATACCTGGGTGATCGACATCGCCGAACAGGGCGTGGGGTTCGGCAATGACTTCGCCGCCAGCCGCCGCACCTGGCTGGACGCGACCCGCTGGTTCTCGGTGAAGGAGACCTACCAGATCGAGCGCGAGCGCTGGGCGGTGCCGACCGTGCCGGACTGGCAGGCGACGCGCGTCTACCAGGCGCCGGCACAGTAGCGCGGGAGCCGACCGGCATGAGCGACGACTACGCGCGCCGCAGCTACGGCGACACCGCGATCGGGTTCGGCGACAAGCCGGGCATCGTGGTGGTCGATTTCCAGCTCGGCTTCACCGATCCCCAGTACCCGCTGGGCGGTGCGCCGCTGGTGATGCGGGCACTGCTGAACACCGAACGGCTGCTGAAGGCGGCCCGGCCGCTGGGCGTGCCGGTTGCGGTCTGCAACACCACCTACATGAACGAGCGCGAGATGCCGTACTGGAAGATCTCCGCCGTGCGCCAGACCTTCCTGCACAGCCACCCCTCGGTCGTGCTCGACCCGCGCATCTACGAAGCCGACTACGACCTGGCCGTGACCAAGAAGGGCCCTTCGATCTTCTTCCAGACCGGGGTTGCCGACTATTTCGCCAAGGAACGGGTCGATACGGTGATCGTCACCGGGTGCAACACCTCGGGCTGCATTCGTGCCACGTCGATCGACAGTTTCAGCCACCGCTACCGCACCCTGGTTCCCGAGGATTGTGTCGGCGACATCGAGGAAGGCCCGCACCGCGACAACCTGCGCGATATCGGCCGGCGCTACGTGGACGTGACCGATTGCGCGACGGTGCTGGCGCAGATCACCGATTGGGGAAGGCGCAACGCGCGCTGACGCGTGGTCGCTTCAGATTGCAGCGATCACGCGCTGCAAGCCTTTGTTTGAGCGCGTGATTCACGTCTCCTGCGATGCCGCCTCCGACGATCACGCGCT
>JADYYZ010000269.1 GCA_020853405.1 Acetobacteraceae bacterium | reverse complement strand
CGTGTTGCAGGTCCTGCCGGCGCTGGACAGCGGGGGCGTGGAGCGCGGCACGCTGGAGATTGCCGCGGCCATCGAGCAGGCCGGCGGGCGGGCGCTGGTGGCCAGTGCCGGCGGGCGGATGCTGGGCGGGCTGGCGCGCACCGGGGCGGGGCATTTCACCCTGCCGCTGGCCTCGCGCGATCCCTGGCGCATCTGGCGCAATGCCGCGGCCCTGGAGGAGCTGATCGTGCGCGAGCGGGTGGACATCGTGCACGCCCGCTCCCGCGCGCCGGGCTGGGCGGCGTGGCTGGCGGCGCGGCGGGCGGGGGTGGCGTTCGTCACCACCTATCACGGTGCCTACAACGAGAACTTTCCGTTCAAGCGCCGCTACAACGCGGTGATGGCGCGCGGCCGACTGGTGATCGCGATCAGCGGCTTCATCGCCGAGCTGATCCAGGCACGGCACGGCGTGGCGCCGGCGCGGATACGGATGATCCCGCGCGGCGTCGATCCCGCGATCTTCGACCCGGCGCGGGTGAACGGCGACCGGGTGCCGCGCCTCGCGCGCGCCTGGCGGGTGGAGGACGGCCAGAAGATCATCCTGTTGCCCGGAAGGCTGACGCGGTGGAAGGGGCAGACGGTGCTGATCCATGCGTTGTCCCGGCTGCGCGACCCCGACGCGGTGGTGGTGCTGGCCGGTTCCGACCAGGGGCGGCGCGGCTATTCCGCCGAGCTGGCGGCGCTGGCGCGGCGGCTGGGGGTGGAGCATCGGCTGCGCATCGTCGGCAATGTCGATGACATGCCGGCGGCGCTGAAGCTGTCCGACATCGTGGTCAATGCCTCCACCGACCCCGAGGCGTTCGGCCGGGTGGTGATCGAGGCGCAGGCGATGGCCCGCCCGGTGGTGGCCACCGACCATGGCGGGGCGGTGGAGACGGTGATCCACGGCGTGACCGGCTGGCGGGTGCGGCCGAACGATGCGGACGAGCTGGCCGGCATGCTGGACGCCGTGCTGGCGCAACCGCTGGCCACCAGGCTGACGATGGGCGAGCAGGCGCGCGCGATGGTGCAGGCGCGCTTCACCGTGAAGGCGATGCAGGACGCCACGCTGGATGTCTATCGCGAGTTGCTGGGGTGACGCGGGTGCTGGTGATCCGGCTGGGGGCGCTGGGCGATGTCGTGATGTCCTTCGCCGCCTTCGCCGCCATCCGCGCCCATCATCCCGGCGCCGAGGTGACGCTGCTGACCACGCGCCCGTACGCTGGGCTGGCGGAAGCGGCACCGTGGTTCGACCGCGTGGCGATCGACCCCAGGCCGGCATGGTGGGACCTGGCCGGGCTGTGGCGGTTGCGCGGCAAGCTGCGCGGGTTCGACATGGTGTACGACCTGCAAACCTCCGGGCGGTCGGGCTGGTATTTCCATCTCGCCGGCCACCCGCCCTGGTCCGGCATTGCGCGCGGCTGTTCCCACCCGCAGCGCGGGGCGGCGCGCGAGGCGATGCATACATTCGAGCGCCAGCGCGACCAGCTGGCCGCTTCGGGCATTGCGGCATTTCCCGTGCCGGACCTGTCCTTCCTGACCGCGCGCCCGGTGCCCGCCCTGCCCGACCGCTTCGCGCTGCTGGTGCCCGGCGCCTCGGCGCACCGTCCGGGCAAGCGCTGGCCGGCGGCGGCCTATGGCGAACTGGCCGGCATCATCGCCGCGCGGGGGATTATCCCGGTGGTGATCGGCGCGGCGGACGAGGGCGCTTTGGCCGCCACCATCTGTGCCGCCTGCCCGCAGGCGCAGGACCTGACCGGGCGGACCGCGCTGCTGGACGTCTTCGCCATTGCGGCCCGCGCCGCCTTTGTGGTGGGCAACGACACCGGCCCCACCCACATCGCCGCGGCCGCCGGCTGCCGGACCATCGTGCTGTTCTCCGCCGACAGCGACCCGGCGATGTCCGCCCCGCGCGGCCCGGACGGCGCCTGGCCCACCGTGCTGCGCGTGCCCGTGCTGGCCGACCTGAGCGTGGCGAGGGTTGCCGCGACGCTGCCCTGACGCCATACAAGGCGCCCGCTTTTTGATACAGGAGGCTTCTTCCATGCCCGCCATCACGCTGCCCGACGGCTCCGTACGCTCGTACGACGCGCCGGTGGCGGGCACTACCGTGGCGGCGGCGATCGGGCCGGGGCTGGCACGGGCCGCGCTGGCGATGAAGCTGGACGGCAAGCTGGTCGATCTGTCCACCGTGATCGAGCACGACAGCCGCGTGGTGTTCGTCACCCGCCGCGACCCGGACGCGCTGGAGCTGATCCGCCACGACTGCGCCCATGTGCTGGCCGAGGCGGTGCAGGCGCTGTTCCCCGGCACGCAGGTGACCATCGGCCCGTCGATCGAGCACGGCTTCTATTACGATTTCGCCCGCAACGAGCCGTTCACCACCGAGGATTTCGCCGCCATCGAGGCCAAGATGCGCGAGATCATCGCGCGCAATGCGCCGTTCGAACGCAGCGTGATCGACCGCGACGAGGGCATCGCCTTCTTCGAGGCCAAGGGCGAGGCGTACAAGGCCGAGCTGATCCGCGACCTGCCGGACACCGAGACCATCACGCTGTACCGCCAGGGCGAATGGATCGACCTGTGCCGCGGCCCGCACATGCGCGGCACCGGCGATGTCGGCGGCGCGTTCAAGCTGATGAAGGTGGCCGGGGCCTATTGGCGCGGCGATCACCGCAACCCGATGCTGAGCCGCATCTACGGCACCGCCTGGCGCGACCAGAAGGAGCTGGATGCCTACCTGCACATGCTGGAGGAGGCGGAGAAGCGCGACCACCGGCGCATTGGCAAGGACATGGGGCTGTTCCACCTCCAGGAGGAGGCGGTGGGCAGCGTGTTCTGGCATCCCAAGGGCTGGAAGCTGTATCGCACCTGCGAGGAGTACATGCGCCGGCGCATCGCGGCGGACGGCTACCAGGAGGTCAAGACGCCGCAGCTGGTGGACCGGGTGCTGTGGGAGAAGTCCGGCCACTGGGAGAAGTTCCGCGAGCACATGTTCCTCGCCCGCGTCGAGGACGAGGACAAGACGCTGGCGCTGAAGCCGATGAACTGTCCCGGCGCGGTGATGATCTTCAACCAGGGGCTTCGCAGCTACCGCGAGCTGCCGTTGCGCCTGGCGGAGTTCGGCGCCTGCCATCGCTACGAGCCCTCCGGCGCGCTGCACGGCATCATGCGGGTGCGTTCGTTCCTGCAGGACGACGCGCATATCTTCTGCACCGAGGAGCAGATCGCCGCCGAGACGGTGAAGTTCGTGGCGCTGCTGTCCTCGGTGTACGCGGATTTCGGCTTCCCCGAATTCCGCATCAAGTTCGCCGACCGGCCGACGACGCGCGCCGGCAGCGACGCGGTGTGGGACAAGGCCGAGGCATCGCTGCGCGAGGCCTGCGCCACGGCGGGGGTGGAATATGAGCTGAACCCCGGCGAGGGCGCGTTCTATGGCCCGAAGCTGGAATTCGTGCTGCGCGATGCGATCGGGCGGGACTGGCAGTGCGGCACCTTGCAGCTGGATTTCGTGCTGCCGGAGCGGCTGGACGCGGAATACGTCGGCGAGGACGGCGCCCGCCACCGGCCGGTGATGCTGCACCGGGTGATCTTCGGCAGCATGGAGCGGTTCCTCGGCATCGTGATCGAGCAGTATGCCGGCCGCTTCCCGCTGTGGCTGGCGCCGGTGCAGGTGGCGGTGGCGACCATCGTGTCGGACGCCGACGCCTATGCCGGCGAGGTGGCCGCGGCCCTGAAGCAGGCCGGGCTGGCGGTGCAGCTCGACCTCACCAACCAGAAGATCAACGCCAAGATCCGCGAGCACAGCGTGCAGCACGTGCCGGTGATCGCGGTTGTGGGGCGCAAGGAGGCGGAGCAGCGCACCGTGGCACTGCGGCGCCTCGGCGGCGAGGCGCAGGAGGTGCTGCCGCTGGCCGAGGCGGTGGCACGGCTGGCGGCGGAGGGGATAGCGCCGGATTTGCGGCGGGCGTGATGGAACGATGTGCCGCGATGTGATAGCATCACGTCATGCGCACCCTGGATGATGTTCCGGTCGAACTTGATCATGCCCTGCGCGAAGCTGTCTTGGCGCGTGCCGGGAAATATGGCGGGGCTGTCAAATCCATCCGACGCGCCCGGGACCACGACGGCGATGAGTGCATCGATGTAGAAATCGTTTACTCGATGCCGGACAAGCCAGTCGATCCGATCAACATCATCGGTCTGGACGGAATACTCCGGGACATTGCCTATGCGCATGGGGAGCGCGGCATAGTTTATGTCCGCAATCACTTCCCCCACAATCAAGTCATTCAGGCGACGCGGAGCGGATTTTGGCTTGGAGACGCACCGCGTGGATCGCCGTCATGAGGTGCGACTAGCCGGGGATGCATCAAGCTCTGCTCGATCTCGCGCGCGGCTGGCTCGCGACCGCGGCGGCACGTCCGGCAGGTGATGCGCTGGCCTCGGTCGAGATTCGACGTGCCGCCAGCAACGCCTACTATGCGCTGTTCCATGCCATCGCCTCAGAGGCCGCCGACCTGCTGGCCGGACCTGACAGCGCCTACTGGGCCCGGGTCTATCGGTCGCCCGACCACACCCGCTGCAAGACCGAATGCTTGAACATTGGCCGGGCACAAAGTGGGCACCCGAGCCCGATCCGGGCTTGCGCAAACAGCCTCGTCAGCCTTCAGGCGGAACGACACAGGGCCGACTAAGATCCAGAATGGAAAGGCACCGTAGCCGATGCCATGGTACTGGTGGATAATGTGGAGAAGGCCATAACTTCCCTTGCCTCGTCCGAGGAATCTGAGCGGCGCGCATTCGTGCTGCGTCTGCTCTTCCCGGAGCGCCGCTGACGCGCCTTGAAATGGCGCAACGAAAATCGCATTCTACACGACGGCATCCCCGCAAGGGCCGCCGAAACGTTCACTGCCACAGGAGATGACGATAGCCCGAGGACCCATGCCCGCAGCGCCCAGCCGCGACGGGCCGCGCGTAAACGAGGATATCCGCGTACCGCAGGTGCGCCTGATCGACCAGGACGGCGAGATGCAGGGGGTGATGTCCGCCCGCGAGGCCATCCAGCGCGCCTATTCCGTTGGCCTGGACCTGTTGGAGATCAGCCCCAACGCCGATCCGCCGGTGTGCAAGATCCTCGACTTCGGCAAGTTCAAGTACGAGCAGCAGAAGAAGAAGAACGAGGCGAAGAAGCGCCAGAAGGTGATCGAGATCAAGGAGATCAAGGTCCGCCCGAACATCGACGAGAACGACTACCAGGTGAAGCTGCGCGCCATGAAGTCGTTCATCGAGGAGGGTGACAAGGTCAAGGTCACCCTGCGCTTCCGCGGCCGCGAGATGGCGCACCAGGATATCGGCGTGAAGGTGCTGGAACGCATCCGCGGCGACATGGACTTCGCCACCAAGGTGGAGCAGATGCCGAAGATGGAAAACCGGCAGATGGTGATGGTGCTGTCGCCGAAATAGGCGCACGCTGCCGCACAGCCTGCCCAGTGGCCGGGGGATCGTTCCCCGGCCATTTTCGTTTTTCAGCGGAACCGCGAACTGTTGCTTCCCGGCACCTCGAACAAATGCGGGCCAAGCTCGGCCAGCGTGTTCACGCCGATATTGGCCATCGCGGTGAGGGTCTCGTTGCGCATGATGGTCAGCGCCTTGCTGGCACCGGCCTCACCGGCCACCGCCACGCCCCACAGCGTGTTGCGCCCGCACAGCACCGCCTTGGCGCCCAGCGACAGCGCCTTGACGATATCGGTGCCCCGGCGGATGCCGCTGTCGAACAGCACCGTGGTCTTGTGGCCGACCTCGGCGACGATGCTCGGCAGCACGTCGATCGAGGCGATCGAGATGTCGAGGTTGCGGCCACCGTGGTTGGACACCACGATGCCGTCGGCGCCGCGCTCCACGGCGATGCGGGCGTCCTCCGGGTGCATGATGCCCTTGACGATCAATGGCCCTTTCCAGCGGTCGCGCAGCCGGTTCACGTCGTCCCAGGACAGTTCCTCGGTGTGCTTCACCCGGTCGCCCAGCGGGCTTTGCGTGATCGGCGTGCGGGACTCCTCGGGATAGTTCTCGAAGCGGGGGAAACCGCCATTCTTCACCATATAGCGGCCGATGGTGCCGAACAGCCAGTGCGGCGCCAGCGTCATGTCGATCATCGACTTCAGGCTCGGCTTGTAGGGGAATGAAAACCCGTTGGCCTTGTTGTAGGCGCGGTTGGGCGAGACCGGCGTGTCCATGGTCAGGAACAGCGCCTCGAAGCCGTTGTTCTGGGCGCGATCGACCAGCTGCATCGACAGCTCACGGTCCTTCCACAGGTACAACTGCATGAAGTTGCGGCCGTTCGGCACCTCGCGGGCGATCTTCTCCACCGAGGTCTGCGCCCCGGTCGCCAGGGTATAGGGAATGCCCGCCTTGGCCGCCGCCTTGGCCAGCGCCAGTTCGCCCTCATACGCCACCAGGCCGGCGGTGCCGGTTGGGGCGATGATGTACGGCATGGTGATCGGCTTGCCGAACAGTTCCAGCGCGATGTCGCGCCGGTTCACGAATTCCGGGAAGCGCGGCACCACCTTCAACCGGTCCAGCGCCGCGCGGTTCTCGTCCAGCAGCTTGTCGTCCTCGCTGCCGCGATCGATGTATTCGAAGATGCCGCGCGGCAGCAGCCGGCGGGCGGCGTCGCGCAGTTGGTAGATGTCGTCGCAATTGTCCAAGATGCTCACGGCGTTTCCTGCTCACGTGATGGCGTTGGCGGGGATGCTGCACCCGAACTGCCGGGTTGGGCAATGCGCCGGGGCGCACGGGTCGGTTGACAGGGCGCGATGCGGCCCGTAGGACACCGGCCAGTCATCCGCCGCTTCGCGAGGGTTCGCGCAGCGGCGCATATTGCGTTGCGGCGCATTCCAGCGCCGCGCATGACGAGGAGCCTGCCTTGTTCGAGGCGTTGTCCGGCAAGCTGACGGGGGTGTTCGACCGGCTGCGTACGCGCGGTCGGCTGGCAGAGACCGACGTGCTGGAGGCGCTGCGCGAGGTGCGGCTGGCGTTGCTGGACGCCGATGTGGCGCTGCCGGTGGTGCGCGACTTCATCACCAAGGTGCGCGAGCGTGCCGTCGGCGCCGAGGTGATCGACTCGGTCTCGCCCGGCCAGCAAGTGGTCAAGATCGTCAACGACGTGCTGGTCGATGCGCTGGGCGGCGAAGGGGCGGTGCCGTTGAACCTGGCCGCCGCCGCCCCGGTGCCCATCCTGATGGTGGGGCTCCAGGGCTCCGGCAAAACCACCACCTCCGGCAAGCTGGCGCTGCGCCTGGCCAAGCGCGACCGCAAGAAGGTGCTGCTGGCCAGCCTGGATACCCAGCGTCCGGCGGCGCAGTTGCAGCTGGAGACGCTGGCCAAGCAGGCCGGCGTGGCCAGCCTGCCGATCATTGCCGGTCAGACGCCGTTGCAGATCGCCGCCCGCGCCATGGACACCGGCCGGCGCGAAGTGTTCGACATCGTCATCCTGGACACCGCCGGCCGCCTGTCGATCGACGAGGCGCTGATGGCCGAGGTGCAGGCCATCCGCACCGCCACCAACCCGGCCGAGACGCTGCTGGTGGTCGATGCCATGACCGGCCAGGACGCGGTGAACACGGCGAAAGCCTTCAACGACGCGCTCGGCGTCACCGGCATCGTGCTCACCCGCATGGACGGCGACGCGCGCGGTGGCGCCGCGCTGTCGATGCGGGCGATTACCGGCGCACCGATCAAGTTCTCCGGCTCCGGCGAGAAGCTGGACGCGCTGGAGGAATTCCACCCCGAGCGCGTGGCCGGGCGCATCCTGGGCCAGGGCGACGTGGTCGGGCTGGTCGAGCGCGCCGCCGAGCTGGTGGACGAGGAGGAGGCGGAGAAGCTCGCCCGCAAGATGGCGAAGGGCACCTTCGACCTGGAGGATTTCGCCACCCAGCTCAAGCAACTGAACAAGATGGGCAGCATCCAGTCGATCATCGGCATGCTGCCGGGTGCCGCCAAGATCCAACAAGCGCTGGATGCCTCCGGCAAGGGTGCCGGGCTGGACCAGAAGATGCTGAAGCGCCAGCAGGCGATCATCTCCTCGATGACGCCGGGCGAGCGCAAGAACCCCGACATGATCAAGGCCAGCCGCAAGAAGCGGATCGCGGCCGGCTGCGGGATGACGGTGCAGGACGTCAACAAGCTACTGAAGCAGTTCGACGACATGTCCACCATGATGAAGCGCATGAACAAGCTGGGTAAGAAGGGCCTGATGCGGCAGGGGCTCGGCGCCCTGATGCCGCAAGGCCGGCGGCCGTTCTGAGATCACAACCGAACACAAGACTGGAGACAATTGATGGCCCTTAAGATTCGCCTCGCCCGCGCCGGTGCCAAGAAGCGCCCGTACTACCACATCGTGGTCGCCGACAGCCGCTCGCCGCGCGATGGCCGCTTCATCGAGAAGCTGGGCAGCTACAACCCGATGCTGCCGGCCGAGCACGAGGACCGCGTGCGCCTGATGGGCGAGCGCATCCTGCATTGGGTCGGCCAGGGCGCGCTGCCTACCGATCGCGTCGCCAAGTTCCTCGGCCATGCCGGGCTGGCGCCGATGCCGGTCTATCCCGAGCAGCCCGTGCAGTCGGCGCCAAAGAAGAAGGCGCAGGAGCGCGCCAAGGCCGCCGCCGCCGCCGCGGCCGCCTGAGCCGAAGCTGACCGGAGAGCCCCTTGCCTGACCGGCGCATCCTGATGGGCGTGATCGGCCGGCCGCACGGCGTGCGGGGGCTGGTGCATGTGCACAGCTACACCGCCGACCCCGCGGACCTGCCGGAGTACGGCCCCTTTACGGATGATCGCGGCCGCAGCTTCGCCTTGGACTGGGTGAGTGCCGGGGTGGCGCGGGTGGTGGAGTTGGTCGAGGGGCGGGAAGTGCCGCTGCGCGACCGCGAAGCGGCCCAGGCGCTGGTCAACGTGCGGCTCTATGTCACGCGCGACCGGCTGCCGCCGCCCGAGGACGCCGACGAGTTCTACCTCGCCGACCTCCAGGGGCTGCGCGCAATCACCCCGGACGGCACCGAACTCGGCCGGGTCGATGTGGTGCACGACTACGGCGGCGGCGCCAGCCTGGAGATCGGCCGGCTGATCGTGCCGTTCACCCGCGCCTGCGTGCCGGTGGTCGATATCGTCGGCGGCACCGTCACCGTCATCCCGCCCGCGGAAGTCGTGGTGCCGGATACCGAGGCCGCCGAATGACCTGGCGCGCCTCGGTCCTGACCCTGTTTCCCGCCATGTTCCCCGGCCCGCTCGGCGAGTCGTTGGCCGGCCGCGGCCTGCAACAGGGCGCCTGGTCGCTGGAGGCGCGCGACATCCGCGACGTGGCCACCGACCGGCACCGCCGCGTCGATGACACGCCGTTCGGCGGCGGGGCGGGGATGGTGATGCGGCCGGATATCGTCGATGCCGCGCTGGCCCTGGTGGCCGACGACCGCCCGATGATCTACCTGACCCCCCGCGGCCGCCCCCTGACCCAGGCGCGGGTGCGCGCGCTCGCGGCCGGACCCGGCGTGGTCCTGCTGTGCGGCCGCTTCGAGGGGATCGACCAGCGCGCGATCGAGGCGCGCGCGCTGGAGGAGATCAGCATCGGCGACTACGTGCTGTCAGGCGGCGAGCCGGCGGCGCTGGTGCTGCTGGATGCCTGCGTGCGGCTGCTGCCCGGCGTGATGGGCGCCGCCGAGAGCGCCGGAGAGGAAAGCTTTTCGCCGGGCGTGCTCGCCGGGCTGCTGGAATACCCGCACTACACCCGCCCGGCCGACTGGCAGGGCCGGACGGTGCCCGACGTGCTGCTGTCCGGCCACCACGGCGCCGTTGCCGCCTGGCGGCTGGCCGCGGCAGCGCAAATCACCCGCGAACGACGGCCCGACCTGTGGGCCGCCCATCAATCGGCGCTGGGCCGGGCGAACGCATCGCCCTGCTCTTCCCAATCTTTGGGTCGTGCCCTAGAGACATCGACGAAAGGACCAACTCCATGAACATCATCCAGCAGTACGAGGCCGAGGAAATCGCCCGCCTCACCGCCGCCCGCCCGGTGCCCGACTTCATCCCCGGCGACACGCTGCGGGTCGCGGTCAAGGTGGTGGAAGGCGAGCGCAGCCGCGTGCAGAATTTCGAGGGAGTCTGCATCGCGCGCTCGAACAAGGGGCTGAGCAGCAACTTCACCGTGCGCAAGATCAGCTACGGCGAGGGCGTGGAGCGCGTGTTCGCACTCTATGCGCCGACCATCGCCGAGATCGCCGTGGTGCGCCGCGGCGACGTGCGCCGGGCCAAGCTGTATTACCTGCGCGGACGCAGCGGCAAGTCGGCCCGCATCGCCGAGCGCGCGCGCGACGTGGCACCGGCCGCCGCCGCGCCCGCCGCGGAGTAGTACGGCCGGGCTGCGGGAGGGGATGGACATGGCGGACACCAAACCACGGACGCTGTTCGACAAGGTGTGGGATGCCCACGTTGTCGAACAGCTGCCGGATGGCACCTGCGTGCTGTACATCGACCGGCATCTGGTGCACGAGGTGACCAGCCCGCAAGCCTTCGAGGGCCTGCGGCTGGCCGGCCGAAGGGTGCGCCGGCCCGACGCCACCATCGCGGTCGCCGACCACAACATCCCCACCGAGGGCCGCGCGAACGGCATCAAGGAAGAGGACAGCCGCATCCAGGTGGAAACCCTGGAGCGCAACGTCGTCGAGTTCGGCGTGCCCTACTTCCCGATCATGTCGCCGCAACAGGGCATCGTGCACATCATCGGCCCGGAGCAGGGCATCACCCTGCCCGGAACGCTATTGGTGTGCGGCGACAGCCATACCTCGACCCATGGCGGCCTCGGCGCGCTGGCCTTCGGCATCGGCCAGTCGGAGAACGCGCATGTGCTCGCCACCCAGACCATCTGGCAGTACCGG
>JADYYZ010000268.1 GCA_020853405.1 Acetobacteraceae bacterium | reverse complement strand
CTTGGCCCCCCACAGCGTCAGCCCCAGCGTGATCCCCCAGGGCTCGCCCGAGACCAGGAACAGCGCCGCCGCCAGCACGCCCACCACCGCCCCGGCCAGCAGCCGCCGCCGCCCCGGCCACGCCCCGCGCAGCACCAGCACGGCAGCGCCACCCAGCAGCAATTCGGTGGCCAGCAGCCCGCCCCACGGCCCGAACCGCTCGGCCAGATCCACCACCCCCAGCCCCGGCAGCCGCAGTGCCGCCGGCAGCATCAGGCTGCCCAGCACCCCGCCCAGGCAGAAGAACGGCAGCGCCAGCAGCATCCGCCGCGCGCCCTGCCCCGCCGCCACCAGCGTGCCGGAGCCGCAGCCATTGGCGATCTGCATCCCCACGCCGAACATCGCCGCCCCGCCCACCAGCGGCAGCCCGATCGGCGCCACGAACCGGCCATAGCCCTCGGCCAAGGCCCCCACCGGCACCACCACCAGCGCGGCGATCGCCGGCACCACGAACGCCGCCCCCAGCGCCCGCCCGTCGCCGGCCACCAGGAAATCGCGGAACCCGGCGGTGAAGCCGTACTCCAGCAGCACGAACGCCGCCCCCAGCCCCATCGCCACCGCCAGCAGCGGCAGCATCGCACCCTCGGCCTGGCTCGCCACCAGCCCCGTCGCGGCCAGACCCAGCGCCAGCGCGCCCATCAGCCTACTCGGCCGCCTTGGCCACCAGCCCGCCGATCAGGGCATCCATGCCGCGCTGGCCCTCCGCGTCCACCTCCACGCCATGGCGGGCGAACACCCGCCGGGCGATGTCCGCCCCGGTGCTGCGCGTCACCATCACCCGGCCGGCATCGTCCTGCCACACCAGCACCCGCATCGGCAGGTCCAGCGCCAGGGTCGGATGGTCCTGCATCGCCGCGGTGCCACCCTTCGGATTGCCGAAGAACACCACCGTGCGCGGCCGCAGCTCCAACCCCGCATCGCGCGCCGCCGCGGCGTGGTCGATCTCGGTGAACACCACCCACCCGGCCCCGCGCACCGCGGCGGCGAAGCGATCCAGCGTCGCGCGCACCGAATGCGCACTCGGCCGCGTCACCAGGCCCTCGTCAGCCCGCACCGCCTGCGGCGCCGCCACCAGCAGCACCGCCGCCAACACCCATATGAAACGCATCACGTCTCTCCCCGTGTCATGAACGCCAGCGCCCCGGCAATGCCCAGCCCCAGCCCGACATGGCCCACCAGCGAGGCCCAGGCCACCGGCGCGAAGCCCAGGAACGGCGGCATCCCGCCCAGCACGCGCACCGGCAGCCTGTCGAACATCGTGGTCATGTTTCTCCCCCTGGAACAATTGTAAAAGCAAGGCCTTCTTTTTCTGAAGAAAAAGAAGTAAAAAGACTTTTTATTCGTTATTCTTCGCGCTTATGGATAGAAGTTTTTTTGGTTCTTTTTTTCAAAAAAGAACTGCTTTCTTAAAACCTCACAATCAACGAAACCCATGCCTCCGGCAGCGCCGCGGTCGCCACGGCCTCGATCTGTTTGTCCAGCCCGCTCAGCACCAGCAGCCCGAACAGCGCCAGCACCCCGCCCATCACCGGCCGCGCCGCCCCGCCGCCGGCGGCCAGCCGCTTTCGCAGCGCCGGCACCGCCCCGCGCGCCGCGTATCCCAGCACCAGCAGCGGCAGCGCCGCCCCCAGGGCAAAGACCAGCATCGTCGCCGCCGCGCGCGGCGCGCTGCCCATCTGGGCCGACAGCGCCAGCGCGGCGCCCAGGGCCGGGCCGGTGCACGGCGCCCAGGCCAGGCCCAGCACGGCGCCCAGCGCGAACTGCCCGCCGATGCCGCGCGCCGACATGCGCCCCGCCATCCCGGTGACCGGCGCCAGGGCATGCTCGGCCGCCGCCGAGACTCGCCCGGCCAGCCCCGCGGCCAGCAGCATTACCCCGGCCAGCAGCATCAACCCGGCCGCGCCGAAGCGCAGGATGTCGGGGTCCAGCCCCAGCGCGAAGCCGGCCAGCCCGATGGCGATGCCGGCGACGGCGAAGCTGCCGGCCAGCCCCAGCGCCAGCGCCAGTGGCCCCAGCCGATGCTCGGCGCCGGCCGAGGCCAGCACGATCGGCAGGATCGGCAGCACGCAGGGCGACAGGCTGGCCAGCACCCCGGCCAGCCCGGCCAGCAGCAGGGCGATCATCGGCCGCTACAGCGCGCGCAGCAGCAGCGCGCGGATTTCCCCGGGGTCGGTCACGCCGATGGAACGGCCGCGCTCCTCGGTGCCGTTATAGGCGATCAGGGTGGACTGGCTGCGCACCCGCAGAAGCTTCAGCGCGTCCTTCTGGCTGTCGAAATCCACCGCCAGGAACAATGCGTCCTTCATCGCGGGATCGGCCGCCAGCGCGTCGATCACCGGCTTCTGCGCCCGGCAGGTGGGGCACCACGGGGCGGAGACATCCACCACGATCGCCCGCCCGGCCTTCTGTGCGGCCGCGAACACCTCGGGCGTGAAGGCCATCCGCTCGGCCGCACGGGCGCGGCCGGGCATCATGGCCAGGGCGGTGGTGGCCATCGGGAATGTCAGCATCAGGCGTCGGCGCATCACGGGCTCCTGCGAAAAGGTCGGTGATGCGGTTTCGCCGGCGCGCCGGCAAAGGTTACGCCGGTATCGCACCCCGCAGGATGCGCGGGCCCAGCAGCGCGGCGATGGCGGTGACCAGCAGCACCGCCATGCCGTGCCACACCAGCACCATGGCGGCCGCATGCAGGTCGTGCACGCAGCTCAACCCCGCGCTGGCCAGCGACGCCGCCGCCAGCCCGGCCAGGGCGGCCACCGGGCCAGGCCGCAGCCCCGCCGCATGGCGCGACAGCCACAGCACCCCGGCGGCCAGCGGCAGGCCGAGCCCGGCGATGAACCCCAGGCAGCGATAGCTGGTGGTCAGCGCCAGCGCCGCCGGCCCGCCGGCCAGGACATCCTGCACGCAGCCCCAGCCCAGCACCGCCAGCCACAACCCCGCCGCCGGCAGCGGCAGCAGGCCCCAGCGCCGGTCGCGGTCCGGCAGCGCCAGCTGGAACGCGGCGAAGGCGGCCAGGAGGCCGGTGGCCACCGCCGCGCCCACCTGTGGCAGGTCGCCCGCGATGCGCGCCACGATCCCGTCGCCAGGGCCGAAATACAGCGCCCCAAGCCCGATCGCCACCGCCGCCGCCATCGCCCAACTGGCGGTGACCAGCCCCGGCGCAGGCGCGCGGCGCACCGGGCGCAGGTCGGCGGCCAGGGCTGCGATCAGATCATCAGTGTTCATGGCGGGTTCACTCCTCCACCCCGAAACGGCGGCGCAGCGCGCGCAGCGCCCGATGCGTCGCCACCTTCAGCGCGCCCACGCTCATCCCCGACCGCCGGCTGGCCTCGGCCAGGTCCAGCTCGGCCAGCTTGGTCAGGTGCAGCGCGGTGCGCTGCGCCGCCGGCAATTCATCCACTGCCCGGCGCAGCCGCTCGCCCGCGCGGCGCCCGCCCAGCACGGCATCCGCCCCCGGCGCCGGGCTGGCCAGTTCGGCGGCATCGCCCAGTGCCGCATGGCGGGCGGCGGCGCGGCCCAGGCGGCGGCCATGGTCCAGCGCCCGGCGCTCGGCAATCGCCGCCAGCCACGGGCGCAGCGGGCGGGCGGGGTCATAGGTATGGCGCACCCGGTGGATGGTCAGCAGCGCGTCCTGCACCGCGTCCTCCACTTCGTCGCCCGTTCCGCCGGCCAGCCGCCGCCGGCACACGGCGCGCAGCAGCGGCACGGCCTCGCGCAGCAGGATGTCATAGGCACGGGCATCGCCGTCCTGCGCGGCCGCCATCAGGCGCGACCAGCGCGCATCACGCCCATCGGCCTCTGTACCCTTCGGGCTCACCACCGTTTCCGGCATGGCGCGCCCATATGCCAGCGCGTCGGACACACCCGGCCCCCGTTCCCGCCTGGCGCGCCCCGATGGCCGCCACACCAACAGGGTTCGCCGCCGCGCGGCCAAAGGTTACGCCGCCCGGTCCGCGCCATCCGGCCAGCCGGGCGCCATCATCCGCGGCCCCTTCGCCCCGCCCCCGCCGGCCATGGCGGTAGCCGCGTTGCCGCGCGGCCAGGCCTCATCCAGCGCGGAACCCTGGTCGATGGCGGGGCGTGGGGGATGGGGCGGTCACCTTCCATGGCGCGGCAACCCTACCACAGCCCTGGCGGCATGGGCGCCCCGATCCCGCTCAGCCCAGCAACCCGGCGCGGCGCAGGAAGATCGGCGCCTGCACATTCATCGTCGCCGCCTCGCGCGCCAGGAAGCCGGGCAGCCCGGCCACCGGCACCACCTCCAGCGCGGCATACTCCTCGTCGCCGCCGGCGCGGTGGCGGGCGCGCAGGCCGGCGGCGTCCAGCGGTGTCTCCAGCG
>JADYYZ010000267.1 GCA_020853405.1 Acetobacteraceae bacterium | reverse complement strand
GCCAGGATCAGGTCGACATCGGCGGTCAGGTTCCGCTCGGCAACCGTCACCACGCTGCTGCCTGCGTATTTCGCGTAGATCGCATACATCGCGAAGGCGTGGCGGGTGACGATCGTCTCGGTGCCCGGGCCGCCGAAGATCGAGGCGAGCAGGCCGATCAGCTCGTCCGACCCCGCGCCGCAGACGATGCGGTCGCGATCGAGGCCGAAGCGCCGGCCGATGGCGGCGCGAAGCGCCGTCGCCGCGCCGTCGGGATAGCGGTTGAGGTCCGCCGCCGCTGCCGCCGCCGCCGCGATCGCCGCCGGTGGCGGCCCGAACGGCCCCTCGTTCGAGGAGAGTTTGATCACCCGGTTGACGCCCGGCAGTTTCGATTCGCCGGCGACATAGGGCTCGATCCCGAGGATCGCGGGCCGCGGCCTGGGGCCGGTCACGGCTGGCCCGCCTCGTCCAGCGGCACCGCATAGGCGCCGGCAACCACGGGCCTGGTGGCGCCCGCCCGCCGCGCGAAGCCGGCAAGCCGCGGATCGTCGTCGTCGCAGAAGCCCTCGACCTCGATCAGCAGCAGGCTGACCGCGGCGATGCTTCGCCGCAGCAGCATCGCCCCCGGCACCAGGCCCGATTCGTCGAGTGCGGCCTGCAGCCGCGCGCGCGACAGTTCGGTGGCGGTTTCCGTGACCAGCAGCGTGCGGTCGGCGCCGGTCGCTTCCGGTGCCATCACGCCGACCACCAGCGCCTCGACCCGCGGCCCGCCTTCGGCCCGCGGCGTCCAGAACGGCAGGCGGCCGACGATGTGCACGCGCGGCACGTCGCGCGCCAGCAGCGCGGTCCACCAGGTGCCGGCCTCGCCTTCCGACTCCGGCATCGGCAGCACGCCGAGTGCTGCCTCGCCCGAGGAGACCGCTGCCAGCACCTGGGCTGGCGTGGTCAGCGATCGCGCCGGCGTGGTTGCGCCGAAATGCTCGCGCGTCAGCGCCAGATAACCCGAGCCGGGCGCGGTATTGAAGACGGCAATGCCGAACGGCCCCTGCATCGCGGTGTGGCCGTTGATCAGGGCGCGCCAGACCTGCACCAGCGCGCTCGGCGGGAAGGGCCCCTGGTGCCGGGCCAGCAGCCTGCGCAGGATAATTGCCTCGCGGCCGGGCCGCACCGCCGGCCCGGTGCCCTTGGCGCGGCTCTGCGACAGCCGCTCGACCACCGCCGCGCGCTGCATCACGAGGTCGTGCAGGGCATCGTCCAGCCGGTCGATATCGGCCCGCAACAAGGCAAGGTCGGGTGGCAGCGGGTCGGGCTGCGGCACCTCGGGCGGTGGCGGGTCGGGTGCCGCAAGCGCGTGCCCGGCGGGGGGCGGATCGGCGGTCATCGGGGCGGTGGCGTGGTTCCGGCGTGGCCGTGGTCGGGGCGGCGGGCACGCATAGCGGATGATGCCGGCAAGGGAAAGTCGCCAGGGAAAGCCGCAAGCGAAAGCCGCAAGGGGGCGCCCCCGCCCGTTTGGCGCTGCCCATAATGTGCTGCCCGTTGTGCGCCGGCCGGGCCGGGCGTAAATCCCGCTTCCATGGCGGAGATCCTGCTGCCCCTGCCCGATCCTGCGGCGACCGGCATGGCGCACCAGGCGGAGCATTTCCCCGAGGGCCTGATGCTGGATTGCGGCGTGCAGCTGGCGCCGATCAGCATCGCCTATCGCACCTACGGCAATCTGTCGGCCGGGCGCGACAACGCCGTGCTTATCTGCCACGCGCTGACCGGCGACCAGTACGTGGCCGAGACGCATCCGGTAACCGGCAAGCCGGGGTGGTGGGAAGACGTGATCGGTCCCGGCCGGGTGATCGACACGGAAAAATTCTTCGTGATCTGCGCCAACGTGCTGGGTGGCTGCATGGGCAGCACTGGCCCGAAGGCGCGGCGCCGGGACGGCGTTTGCTGGGGCCCCGATTTCCCGCCGCTGACGATCCGCGACATGGTGCGCGCGCAGGCCATGCTGATCGGGCGTCTTGGCATTGCGAAACTGTTCGCCGTGCTGGGCGGCAGCATGGGCGGCATGCAGGTGCTGGAATGGGCGGCGACCTTCCCCGACCGCGTGGTCGCCGCCGTGCCGATTGCCGCCGCGGCCTATCACAGCGCCCAGAACATCGCCTTCCACGAGGTCGGCCGCCAGGCGATCCTCGCCGACCCCGCCTTCCACGCCGGGCGGTATGCCGACCACGGTGTGGTGCCGGCGCGCGGCCTGTCGGTGGCGCGGATGGCTGCCCACATCACCTATCTCTCCGCCGACGCGCTGACCCGGAAGTTCGGGCGGCGCCGCCAGGAAGGCGCCGAGGAGGAGATGTTCGAGGTGGAGAGCTACCTGCGCCACCAGGGCAGCTCCTTCGTGCGCCGGTTCGATGCCAATTCCTATGTCGCGATCACCCGCGCGATGGATGCCTTCGACCTCGCCGCCGAGCACGACGGCCAGCTCGGCCAGGCATTCCGGCACACGCGGGTGAAGTTCTGCGTGGTGAGTTTCACCAGCGACTGGCTGTTCCCGACGCTGCACTCGCGCGAGATCGTGCGGGCGCTGAACGCGGCGGCGGCCGACGTCTCGTTCGTCGAGATCACCTCCGACAAGGGCCACGATGCCTTCCTGCTCGACGAACCGGCCTTCCATGCAACGCTCGCCGGGTTCCTTGCCGGTGCGTGGGATCGGCGATGATGGACGCGCTGGCGCGGCCGGTCGGCCGCCCGCTTTCCGATCGGCTGGACCTGAGACTGATCGCCGACATGATCATGCCCCGCTCGCGCGTACTCGATATCGGCTGTGGCGACGGCGCGCTGCTCGACCACCTGGTGCACGAGAAGCAGGTCGATGGTCGGGGGATCGAGATCGACATGGAGGAGGTGGCGCGCGCGGTCGCGATGGGGCTTTCGGTTATCCATGCCGATGCCGACATCGACCTTCAGTTCTACCCTGACGGCGCGTTCGACTATGTGGTGCTGAGCCGCACCCTGCAGGCCACCGAGCGCCCGCGCGCGGTGCTGCGCGAGATGCTGCGCATCGGCCGCCAGGCGATCGTCAGTTTCCCGAATTTCGGCCACTACGAGGTGCGGCTTCGGCTGCTGATTACGGGCCACATGC
>JADYYZ010000266.1 GCA_020853405.1 Acetobacteraceae bacterium | reverse complement strand
GGCGGTTTCGTGAACGTCGGCGCCCGTCTCCTCGCGCATCGCCTCAGACCTTCTCGTAGACCGGCTTGCCGAGGATGCCGGTGGGCTTCAGCACCAGCACCAGGATCACCAGCAGGAAGGAGAAGACCAGCCGGTACGAGGCGCCGTTCGGGACCGTGGCCTGGACCACGGTATCGATGCCCGCGATCAGCAGCGCGCCAAGGATCGCCCCGTGCATGCTGCCGAGCCCGCCGATGACCGCGGCCGAGAATCCGATCAGGCCGAGCTGGATGCCGAAATCGAAGCGCACGACGCCGGCATAGGAGGCGAAGAAGACGCCGCCGACCGCACCCACGGCCGAGGCGATGAAAAAGGTGATCGAGAATATCCGGTCCGGCCGGATCGCCATCAGTCGGGCGATGTCACGGTCGCCGGCGACCGCGCGAATGCGCATGCCAAGCGGCGTGTGGCGCAGCAGCATGAACAATGCAGTGACGATGACAAGCGTCGCCACGATGACGAGCACGTCGTACGCCTGCACCGCGACCGCACCCGAGCCGAGGCGCCCGGTGAGCAACCCCGGGAACGGCTTCGGGTTCGAGCCCTGCGGGTAGAGGGTTCGAATGAGTTCGCGGATCACCGTGCCGAGCGCCACCGTGGCCACCAGCGCCATCATCGCCGGCGCCTGGCGGAACCGGCCGATCACCAGCCAGTCGAGCAGCACGCCGATCGCGCCCGTGGCCAGCACCGCCGCCGCCAGTGCGACCAGCAGCGCCGCCGCACCATCGGCCGGCAGCATCGTCGATGCCAGCGCCTGGAGCATCGCGAGCGTCACGAACGGCGCCACGATCGAGACGTCGCCATGCGAGAAATGGATGACGTTGAGCACGCCGAACAGCAGGCTGAACCCGACCGCGACCAGCGTGTAGATGCTGGCGAGCACCAGGCAGTTCATGACGTACTGCAGCAGGGACGCGTCCACGCGCGACTCCGATCTGGCTGGCGGTCAGGTACGGCTTGCAGGCGGCCCGGAACCGGTGCCACACCCCGCCGCAACGCGGGGCACGGCACCGGCCCGGTATCGGCCCGGTATCGGCACGTCAGGCGGGGCGGGTCACCCACTTGCCGTCCTTGACGATCTTGATCTCGATGCTGACCGGGATCTGCGTCTGCCCGTTGGCATCGAAGGTCGTCCTGCCGAGCACGCCGTCGAACTTGATGGCGCGGATGGCCTTGGCGAGCGCGACCCGGTCCCGGTAGCCGACCTCCTTGATCGCGGCCAGCAGGATGTTGGTCGCCTCGTAGGCGTATTTCGTATAGGGGCTGGTCGGCTCGGCGAAATTGCGCGCCTTGTAGTCGGCCTCGAGCTTGTCCAGCCGCGGGTTCGACTGGGCCGCCGGATAGCTGACCATCGTCCCCTCGGCCGCCGGGCCCGCGATCGCGATGAACTGCGGATCATAGAAGCCCGAGATGCCGATCATCGGCAGGTCGATACCGAGCTCCTTCTGCTGCTTGCGCAGGATCCCGGCCTCGGTGATGACACCGCCGAAATAGATCAGGTCGGCGCCGGAAGCCTTGATCTTGGTCAGCACAGCGCGGAAATCGGTGGTGCCGACCGGCAGGAGATCCTTGGAGACCATCCGCCCGCCCGCCTCGGTGAAGAACTTCTCGAAGGCGCCGGCGTTGGCCGTGCCGTAGTCGCTGGTGTCGGAGACGATGGCGACCGCCTTGGTCTTGAGGCCGGTGACCGCCCATTCGGCCAGCGGCTTGTTCTCGGTGACCAGCGTCGGCGTCACCCGCGTCACTTCCGGCAGGTTCTGTTCGGTGATCTTCGGGCTGATCGCGCCCCAGACGATCAGCGGCACCTGGAAGCGGTTGAAGATCGGCATCGTGGCGAGCGCGACCGGGCTGTTCCAGTGGCCGATCGCGGCGACGACGTCGCGGTCGTTGACGAGTTTCAGCGCCGCCGCGACCCCGGTCTGCGGGTCGGATGCGTCATCGAGCTCGACACCCTCGACGGTATAGGGAAAGCCGCTGGCGTTCGCCTGCTCGATGGCAAGGCGGAAGCCGTTGCGGGCACCGAGGCCCTGCTGGGCGTTGCCGCCGCTCAGCGGCCCGATAAAGCCGAGCTTGATCTTGGGCTTGGCCTGGGCGTCGGCACCGAACGGCGCCAGCGCGAAGGCGGCTGCGTATCCGGCCGCGCCGAGCACGGCCCTTCGCGCCGGACCCGGGCGTTGCATGGTCATCTTGCTCATTCCACGTCTCCCTTACTGGCTCCCTGCACCGGAACCGCCCGGCGCCCTGCCTCGTTGCATGCGGTCGTACGCCTCTCGTCGGCGCCGCCTTGACCATCGCCGCCCGACCGGCAGCGACCGGGCGGAGGATAGGCCAAGCGCTGCCGCCGGTCTGCCCCGGACCGCACGCCGGCGCGACCCTGGCCCGGCACCAGGCGATCCGTCGCAACCCGAGATGCGATCTCCCCCGTCACCCCCGCCTCCCTCAGCTCCCGCCGCGCGCCTTGCGGATCTGCTCCAGGATGAAGGACGGCCGCAGCGGCACCTGCGCGATGTTCACCCCGAGCCCCGCGAGCGCATCGCATACCGCGTTGGCAAGCGCAGGCACCGCACCGGTCAGACCGCCTTCGGCCGCGCCCTTGATGCCGCCCACCGAATCGATGCTCGGCGTCTCGATATGCGCGAGTTCAAGCTCCGGCGCATCCATCGATGTCGGCAGCAGGTAGTCGAGCAGGCTCGCGTTCAGCAGCTGGCCCGTCTCGTCGTAGACGAGTTCCTCCATCAGCGCCTCGCCGATGCCCTGCACGGTGGCGCCGTGCACCTGGCCGGCGACGATCTTCGGGTTTATTACGGTGCCGCAATCATGCACCACCGCGTAGCGCTCGATCTCGACACGGCCATCCTCGGCATCGACCGCGACCTGCACGACATGCGTGCCGTTCGCCATGGTGACCATCGGCGGGTCGTAATAGTCGGTCGCCTCGAGCCCGTGTTCCTCGCCCTGCGGCATGCCGAGATTGTTCATCGAATAGGCGGTCTCGGCGACCTCGCGCATGCTGACCCCGATCGAGGGGTCGTCGCGATCCTGCACGCGCCCGTCCTTCAGCACCAGGCGATTGGCTTCGCGGTTCAGCATGTAGCCGGCGATGTGGCGGATCTTGGCGCCCAGTTTCTCGCTGCACCGGATCACCGTGCCGCCGCCGACGACCGAGCCGCGGCTGGCGAAGGTGCCGGTGCCGTAGGGCGTCTTGGAGGTGTCGCCCTCGATCACCGTCACGTCCTCGCAGGCGACGCCGAGCCGGTCGGCCGCGATCTGGGCAAAGGTGGTGTAGTGGCCCTGCCCGGCGTCGGCCTGGCTGATATAGACGGTGATCTTGCCGTCGGGTTCGACCACGATGCGCGAACTGTCGAAGCCCGGCATCTTGGCGAAACCGCGCACCCGCCAGCCGGGTGCGCCGGTGCCGGAGACCTCGGTGTAGTTGCAGATGCCGATGCCGCGATACTTGCCGTCGACCAGGCGATCCTTGGGCTGGCGCTTGCGGAATTCTTCGTAGCCGATCAGCTCGAGGCCGCGCTCGAGCGAGCCGAGATAGCTGCCGGTGTCGTAGCGCACGCCGACGACATTGACGTAGGGAAAATCCTCCGGCCGCACGACATTGCGCCGGCGCACCTCCGCCGGATCGATACCGAGCCTGCGGCCGATGCGGTCCATCATGCCCTCGATCGCGAGGAACGCAGACGGCTGGCCGGTGCCGCGATAGGCGCCGGTCGGCGTGGTGTTGGTGACGACCGAACAGACATCGTAGCGGTAGTTCCTGATCTTGTAGGGACCAGGCATCATCCGCACCGCCGCCGTCGCCTCCAGCGTCGGCGAATACGGGTGGTTGGGATAGGCGCCGGCGTTCGTCTTGACGTCGAGGTGCGCGGCCCGGATGACGCCATCGTTGCCCACGGCCACTTTCAGCCGCAGGATGTGCTCGCGCGCGTGCGCGTTGGTCAGCAGGTCCTCGCGCCGGTCCTGCACCCATTTCACCGCCCGCCGGAAGCGCCGTGCCAGCGCGACGACGATGAGCTCGTCGGGATAGACATGCGCCTTGGTGCCGAAACCGCCGCCGACATGCGGTGTCACCACGCGCAGCACGGATTCCGGCATGTCGAGATGGTCGGCGATCGCGGTACGCACGATGTGCGGGATCTGGGTCGGCGTCCACAGCGTGAAGTTGGTCGCCACCGGGTCGGGCCAGGCCATGCAGCCGCGCGGCTCGATCATCACGCCGGTCACCCGGCCGGTGCGGAACTCGTCTTCCAGCGTGACGTCGCCGGAGGCGAAATGCGCGTCGAAATCCTTCGTCTCGAACGCCGCCTTGAAGGTGAGATTGTCGCCGAGATGCTCGTACAGCACCGGCGCGCCCGGCTGCATCGCCTCGATGATGCCCGCAACCGACGGCAGCGGCGCATACTCGACCTCGACCAGCTCGAGCGCGTCCTGGGCGGCATAGGGCGTCTCGGCAAGGATGACCGCGACATATTCCCCGACGAAGTTGACGCGGTCGATGGCGACCACCGGCCGGCGGACCTCGCGATAGCCATTCAGTTCGATCACCGGCGCGAAGGTCTTGATGTCGGCAACGAAATCCTTGCCGGTCAGAACGCCGACGACGCCCGGCACCGCCAACGCCGCCGAGGCGTCGATCCGCACGATGTCGGCGCGCGCGTGCTGGCTGGTGACGAAGGCGATGTGCAGCAGGTTGCTCGGTTCGGGCAGGTCGTCGAGGAACTGCGCCTCGCCGCGCAGCAGGTAGCTGTCCTCGCGCCGCAGGACCGACTTGCCGACGAGCGTGAAATCCTCGATCAACGGCATCGTTCGGCCCTCACCCCGTCGCCCCTGCGGCCCGCAGCCGGCGCGCCGCGTCCTCGACCGCGTCGATGATGTTGAGATAGCCCGTGCAGCGGCACATGTTGTTGGTCAATGCCTCGCGGATCTGGCCGCGGTCGGGATCGGGATTGCGCCGCAGGAACTCGATCGTCGTCATCAGGAAACCCGGCGTGCAGTAGCCGCACTGCAGTGCGTGCGCCTCGTGGAACGCCTCCTGGATCGGGTGCAGCGGCCCGTCGCCGGCGATGCCCTCGACGGTGGTGATCTCGGCACCGTCAAGGGCGGCGGCGAACTGCAGGCAGCTGCGCCCGGTCTTGCCGTCGATCAGCACGGTGCACGCCCCGCACACGCCGTGCTCGCAGCCGATATGCGTGCCGGTAAGGTGCAGCTCGTGGCGCAGGAAATCGGCGAGGAGATAGCGCGGCTCGACCTCGCGCACATAGACCTTGCCGTTGACCGTCATCCGGACGGTAACCTTGTCGCTGCTCATCGGCCCGCTCCCCTCAGCTGCCGCCCGGGCCGGCGGCCCGCGCGCGCCGCAGCGCCTTCTTCACCAGCGAGCCGATGACCTGCATGCGATAGGCCGCACTCGCGTGGATATCGTCGGACGGTTCGACCCCGCGCGCCGCCGCGGCACCCGCGGCGTCGATCGCCGCATCGTCGAGCCGCCGGCCTTCGACCAGCGCCTCGACGTCGCGCAGGCGCACCGTGGTCGTGCCGGCGCCCATCGCCGAGAACCGGGCGCGTGTGCAGTTTCCCCCGCCATCGACCTCGAAGCACGCCGCAAGGCCCACCACCGCAAAGCCGTGCGCGCGGTTGGCGACCTCGTCGAAGACGCTGATCGCGCCCTTCGGCGTCACCGGGAAACGCACCTCGGCCAGCATCTCGTCGGGGTCGAGGCAGTTGGTCAGCGCCGAGATGAAGAACTCATCGGCGCTCGCCTCGCGCCGGCCGCGCGTGCTGGCGATCACGAACCGGGCATCGAGCGCCATCGCCACGCTCGGCAGTTCGCCAAGCGGGTCGGCATGCGCGAGGCTGCCGCAGACCGTGCCGAAATTCCGGTTGGCGCGCACACCAACGTGCGGCAGCGCGGCGGCAAGCAGCGGCAGATGTTCCGCGACGAGCGGGTCGAACTCCGCCTCGCCCTGGCGGGTCAGCGGGCCGATCGCCACCACGTCGCCCTCGCGCCGAATATAGGAGAACTCGGCGCAGCGCCTGATGTCGATCAGGACCTTCGGCTGCATGATCCGCATGTTCATCAGCGGCACCAAACTCTGGCCGCCGGCGAGAATCCTCGCATCGGCGCCGTTCTCGCCGAGGATGGCGAGAACGTCTGCCCCATTGTCCGGCCGGAAATACCTGAACCGCGCTGGTTTCACTTTGTCTCCCGCATCCCGGTGCGGCGGGTTCAGCCGCCGATGTCAGTCAAGGTCGCACATCGGCTAAACAATATGAAACATGTTTTGTCTTGCTTTTGGATAATCGTTTTCTATACGCAAGGGCAGCGGCCGGCCACTCCTTTCCGCAGCCCCGACGAGGGTGCCCGACGGGGGTGCCCGACGGGGGTGTCCGACGGGGGTTGCCCGACGGGGGTGCCCGGCGAGGGTGTCCGCGGCGCGGTTGCGGCGCCGGTCGGATTACGCGAGCGCGGAGGCGCGGGGGAGGCGGGGGATGCTGAAGGTCTCGCTGCGTCAGATCGGCTATTTCGTGGCGGCAGCCGAAACCGGCAGCATTGCCGAGGCCGCGCGCATCGCCGGCGTCGCGCAACCCTCGGTCTCGTGGGCGATCCTCAAGATGGAGGAGGTGCTGGGAGTCGATCTCCTGGTGCGCCACCACGCAAAGGGCGTGTCGCTGACCGCTGCCGGCCATCGCCTGCTGCCGGAGGCACGCGCCATCCTGCGCATGGCCGAGGAGTTCGAGGCATCCGCCAGCTCGGAGGCGAACGAGCTCACCGGCACGCTTTCCGTCGGCTGCTATTCGACGCTCGCGGCCAACTTCATGCCGCCGATCATCGCCGAGTTCGCGCGCCGCCACCCGCGCCTGCATATCGAGATGCTGGAGAGCACGGTCGACGATGTGCTGGCGAGGCTCGCCGGCGGCGAGATCGAAATCGCGCTCGCCTACGACGTCGACCTGCCCCCCGATGTCCTGAAGCGGCACATCTGCAGCTCGGCACCCTATGTGCTGCTGTGCGAGGGGCACAGGATGCTGGACCATCCTGCCCTGTCGCTGCGCGACCTCGCCGACGAGCCGTTCATCCTGCTCAATTCGCGGCCGGCCAAGCAGTATTTCCTCGGCCTGTTCGAGGCGGTCGGGATCGAGCCGCGGATCGTGCACGCCTCGCCGTCATTCGAGGTGGTGCGCAGCCTGGTCGGCCAGGGTCTCGGCTATTCGGTCCTGATCACGCGCTCCCCCTCCGACATGACCTATGACGGCTTGCGCGTGCGTCATCGCGCGCTGACCGACGAGCTGCCGCGCCAGAGCATGTGCACGGTGCGCGCCGCCGGCTCGCGCGCGACGCGGCGCGCCAACGCCTTCCAGGAGATTTGCGTCGAGCTCTTCTCCGGCCGCTCCGACCCGGTCAGAGCCGTGTCGTCACGCACTTGACCCGGTAATAGCTCGACAGCGCTGCCAGCCCCTTCTCGCGGCCGAAGCCGCTCATCTTGGTGCCGCCGAACGGCGTCGGCACGCCGCCGGCGAAATACTGGTTGATGAACACCTGGCCCGCGTCGATGTCGCGCGCGAATGCCATCGCCCGCGAGATGTTGCGCGTGTAGATGCCGGCGCAAAGGCCGAACTCGGTGCCGTTGGCGACCGCGATCGCCTCCTCGGCCGACTCCACGATCTGCACGGTGAGCACCGGCCCGAAGATTTCCTCCTGCACCGCCGGCGCATCCGCCGGCGCGTCGTCGATGATGGTCGGGGCATAGAAGTGGCCGCCCTCGAACCCCGGAACCTTGAGCGGCCGGCCGCCGACCGCGATCGTCAGGCTGTTGCGCGTGCGCGCGCGCTCGACATGCTCGCCGACGGTGCGCAGCTGCTCGGCCGAAACCAGCGGCCCGATCGGCGGATCGTCGAGCCCGTGGCCTGCCGTCATCGCGGCCGCGCGCGGCACCAGCCGCTCCATCATCGCCGCGTGCAGCTTGCGCTCGACCACCAGCCGTGAACCTGCCGAGCAGACCTGGCCCGCGTTGGTGTAGATCGCCTTCAGCGTACCTTCGACGGCGGCGTCGAGGTCGGCGTCGGCTAGCACCACCACCGGCGATTTGCCGCCGAGTTCGAGCGTGACCGAGGCGACGTGGGATGCCGCACTGCGCATGATCCCCTGCCCGGTCTCGACCGAGCCGGTGAAGGTCACGTGCGCGATGTCGGGATGGGCGACCAGTGCGGCGCCGGCCTTCGAGCCGGAACCCGTCACCACGTTGTAGACGCCCGGCGGCACGCCCGCCTCGTCGAGGATGTCGGCCAGCAGCAGCGAGGTCAATGAGGTCAGCGCCGCCGGCTTCACGACCGCGGTGCAGCCCGCCGCCAGCGCTGGCGCGACGCCGCGCGCCGTTGTCGTCAGCGGGAAGTTCCACGGAATGATCTGCGCCGTGACGCCGACCGGCTCGTGCAGCGTGAATGACATGTAGTCCATGCCAAGCGGGATGCTGTCGCCCTGCAGCTTGTCGGCGAAGCCAGCGTAGTACTCGAAATAGGCCGCCGAGGTCTCGATGTCGGTGCGTGCCTCGCGCAGCGGCTTGCCGCTGTCGAGCGTCTCGATCCGCGCCATGCGTTCGGCCTCGCGGCGCAGGATCGCCGCCGCGCGGGAAAGGACGCGGCCGCGCGCGGTCGGCGTCATCGCCCGCCAGGCTCCCTTCAGCGCTGCCTTGGAGCTCGCAACCGCCCGGTCGACGTCATCAGCGGTCGCGGCCGGGAAACTGCCGATGACCCGGCCGGTTGCGGGATCCTCGGTCGTCATGCGCGCGCGGTCGGAGGCCTCGACCCGCTTGCCGTCGATCGCCATCCTGAGGTCGAGGGCCTCGCCGGCGCTGTAGCGATCCGTTTGTTCCATGGCAGACATCCGTTCTGCGCCGGCGCAGCGGCCGGCAAGGGAGATCAGGCGGCAAACTCCGCGCCGGCGAGGTCGAGCGCCTTGGCGAAGCGGTCGAACATGTCGTCGATCTGTGCCTCGTCGATGATCAGCGGCGGACAGAACGCGATCGTGTCGTTGACCAGGGCACGTACGATCAGGCCCTGCTCGGCAGCCAGCCCGTAGACGCGCGGGCCGACCTTGCGCTCGACCGGGAAGTTGCGATGCGC